>CALXGU010000120.1 GCA_944387905.1 uncultured Clostridia bacterium | reverse complement strand
CTTAATTATGATAAGGACGAATTCATCAGGATCAAAGCCGCTGCTGAAAAAATAAAAAACAACTCCGATATCCTGATAGTCATCGGCATAGGCGGGTCTTATCTGGGTGCAAGAGCGGCCATTGAATTTGTTCATTCGCAATTATACAATAATATGAATAAAAATACTCCTGATATTTATTTTGCCGGCAATAATATAAGTGCAGATTATCTTAATGATATAATTGACTTATGCGAAGGAAAAGACTTCTCTATAAATGTTATTTCAAAATCCGGGACCACAACCGAACCTGCTATTGCTTTTAGAATTTTCAAAGAGCTTGCAGAGAAAAAATACGGTCCTCAGGTTGCTAAAGATCATATTTTCGTCACAACCGATAAAGCAAAAGGTACTCTGAAGTCCCTTGCTGACGAACAGGGCTATGAAACATTTGTAGTACCTGATGACGTGGGCGGACGCTATTCTGTTCTGACTGCCGTCGGTCTATTGCCCATTGCTGTTTCAGGTGCCGATATTGATCAGATGATGCAGGGGGCAGCTGATGCCAGATGCGATTTCCTTACCTACGATAACGAATGTTATAAATACGCAATTGACAGAAATATACTTTTAAGAAAAAATAAAAATATCGAGATGCTGATAAGCTATGAGCCGTGCGCTGTTTACTTCGGTGAATGGTTTAAACAGCTGATGGCCGAAAGTGAAGGCAAGGATAATAAAGGTATTTTCCCGTCCGCCGCCAATTTTTCTACTGATCTGCACTCGCTTGGACAGTTTGTTCAACAGGGCAGCAGAAATATTTTTGAAACAGTTTTAAAAACCAGGCAAGTAAAACGCAATATTACTCTGCAAGAAGTCGACGGAAATATAGACGGTCTCAATTTTCTTGCGGGTAAGACCGTACAGTATGTAAACGACAATGCGTTTTTGGGTACCGTTTTGGCTCACACTGACGGTGGTGTGCCGAATATTATTATTGAATTTGACAGATACGACGAATACAACTTCGGTTATCTTGTATATTTCTTTGAAAAAGCATGCGCTCTTTCCGGGTATCTGCTCGGTGTCAATCCTTTTGATCAACCCGGCGTCGAGGCTTATAAGAAAAACATGTTCGCTTTGCTGGGAAAGCCCGGCTATGAAAAGGAAACAGCCGAAATAACGAAAAAAATCGGCAGATAATAAAGACCTGTATCACAGTGTCCGGATCTTGAAATGTTATACGCTGCAAAATACGTATTTGAATATTGCCAAGCCGACCGGATACGGATACTTGTAATTTAACCCCCGCTATTGCGGTGAAAGGAGTTTCAATATGATAAAAGCAATCATCGGAACAAAGGGCACCGGAAAAACCAAACGACTTATTGAAATGGTAAATTCCGCTGTGGATGCAGAAAAGGGACATATCGTATGTCTGGAGTACGGAGACGGTCTTAAATATGATATTTCCTCTCAGGTCAGACTTATAAACATATTAGACTATAACATAAAAGGTTTTGATGCATTTTGCGGATTTATCAAAGGCCTTTTGGCATGCAATTATGATATTTCTTCTATATTTGTTGACGGAATGCTTAAGATAACCGGAAATGATCTGGAAAAACTGGGTGAGGTGCTTGCCGATCTTAACGCCACGGCAGGAGACGTCGTTATTACCGTCCTTGTTTCTGCTGATGCCAATGACGTGCCAGACTCAGTTAAACAATATATAATATAATCTGCTACACACCTGTAGTTTCACTACCCCCCTTAAGGTGCATGGAAAGTATAGCTTCAGGCTTTCGATAAGCCTGAAGCTACATATTTTTTCACAGTATGCCTTAAGGGCTTTTTGTTTGTTGTCATGACAAAATCAACGGGAAAAATTTTATCGCTATTGGAACCATCTGACTCTGTTGATGGATTACATATATTAAACTAAAAGATGTGTAAAGGCTATTTGCCTTTACACATCTTTATATTCAAAAAACTTTTTATTGTAAACCATTATATATCTATAATTTTTGAAAAAGACTTTGTCAGTCAGCAAAAAACGCGTAATTAAATTTTTCCCCTCATATGTTATCAGATAGAATTCATCTCCGGGGTCAGTCCTTCTGTAAAGTTCAAAATTATTCATATTATAATCAGGACACCATTCGTAAAAGTAAACTTCTCTTTGCGTAGATAGTCGCTCACTTATTTCTCTGTCAGTAGGTGCCCTGTATGTAATAAAATAATTCTGTCGATTAACAAAAGAAAAACCGTCAGGAAGCGGATCAATTAATCCCATGCTCTTATACCAATGGTGACGGTCTGAGAGAAACTTATCATATACTTTACTCTCTTCTATTTTAAACTTGAATTTTTTTGCAAGATATAACTGTAAAACATATCTCCAAAAACACCAGCCGTAACAAAACTGTATTACGGCAATGGGAAACAAGAATACATACAGCCACCACGTATTTCTCGATATAATCACAAAAGGCAGAAACACACTGCACATTATTATTGAAAAAAACACGCACAAAAACATATTATAGTATAAAATCGGTTTAATATCACTATAAATATTTTCTTTTCTCAGTATTGCTCTTTGAGGTTTATCGTCAATATTATACATTCTTTTGGCTCCGAGATACTTTATAAAATAGATATAAAATATTTTATACTATTCATTTTATGGAAATGCAGTATTTTATTCTTCAAGATCACGTCCGGCTACAACAATAGTTCCGTCTGATTTGATACCGTATGTATTATGCCTGCATGCTGATATCTTGATTATATCAGTCCATTCGCTTACATCACACTGTCCGTCATCATTATTTCCTACAGCTATAACAGTTCCGTCTGATTTAAGACCTACAGTATGTCTGCCGCTTGAAGCTATATCTTTAATATCTGTCCAGTTCTCGAAGTCGAGTTCTCCTTCTGCATTATAATAATCTTGTTTATACGTCTTTATCATGTCATGATCATCGTCATTAATTATACATTTTGCCGCTATAACAGTTCCGTCTGATTTAACACCTATTGTATATTCATTCACAGAGGTAATTGCAGTGATATCTTTCCAATCAGAAACATTTGTACCGCCAAGAGCACTGTATCCTACAGAAACAACCGTACCGTCATTTTTTAGTCCGACCAAAAATGTATCACCTGCAGAGATGCTTTTTATATCTTTAAAATCAGAAAAGTCATATTCAGGTAAAGAATTTGAATTATACATATTTGAACACACGTCTAAAACAATTTCTCCGTTATCCTTTAAAGCGTAAACATATTTACCGTCAGTAGCGATATCTATTACATTTTCACATTCCAGTATTTTTTCAAAATTTCCGCTTTCTTCGGCATTATATGTATTTTCAACAACTCCGTCATTATTGGAAAAATCATAATAATTCACCATAACTTTGCCGTCGTTTGTTAAAGCAGCGGCAACACAGCCCTCATATGTTATGTAATTAAAAGCTACCGCAATTTTCTTGATGTTTTTCCAACCATCTGTTGAAGTGTCGTTTTCACCAAGACCGATTGGTTCTACCGTACCGTTGCTTTTTATAATAAAAGACAACGTATCCGAAGTAGCAACAGAGACGATCTTACCGCCTTTATTACAACCTCCGAATGAGAATAAAATCGCCGCGATAATTAAAAGTGATACTAATTTTTTCATAAACTCAATTCCCCCGCAATAATATAATTTCTTGGTAATTATTGCTATATTTACTATTAATTTAACATATAAATATATTTTTTTCAATAAAAAAATAACTAATATTTTTTAAAGCATAATTATAAGAAATAAATCCGAATATTGTTTTAATCAATATTCGGATAGTCTTTATTTTTACAGCCTGTTTATGAGTCTGCACTCAAGATAAAATCTTTTATCCTGTGCATGCCCCATTGAAAATGTCTTACGCGGCAGGATTCCGTCCGATTTTATGACATCAAAAAAGCTGTCTTTACTTATACCGTCAACCAAAAAACCTATCCTATCCGGAACTGACGCAAGGCTTCTCACAACATCATCACCGTGTATGTAATCTGTCTTGCCCCCGTATTTCAAAACATAATCATCAATGAAATTTTGTATATTGCCGACTGTAACTGAGCTTTTAGGAGAAGTAAAAGTATACTTGCTTTCATTTCCGTTGATTACAACAGTAAAAGTCTGTCCGGCATGCTGCCCGCTTTTAAGACCGCAGCAGTTATTAAACTCTTTCATGAATTTTTCCGTATCTACATCAAACAGCACTCTGTGTATAGGTTCAAACTCAAGTGCGCTGTCATGAAGATTGACAAGCTCAACAAGTGCATATCTTGCAGGGTGATTTATAGCCTTTTGTCCGTATTTTTCTTTCAACTGCTCGTAATACAGTTTTGCCGCGGCAAGAGAGTGGTTGCCGTCACCCATTGCAAAGAGCATGGGGTACTTTTCACCGGAATTTATGTATAGATTTTCTATTGCATTTAATGCAGATGTCACATGTTTTCCTTCGACCCTATACCCTTTGATATGCCCGCTGTTCATCATAAGCTCAAAATCATATAGTTTTTCAAGCCCGTCTGTCGATTCAGCTATCGGCTCTATAACTGTTTTTTTCGGATCGTCAAGCAGCATCATTATATGCGGCATTTCCAATATCGCTTTGGAGCGTACCTCCACACGTGCGGGAAGACGAGATGTGACGGTAGCCTCAGTCGGACGGCACAAAGATCTAGTGCCTTGAGAAAAATCATAAATCTCAAGATCGATCGCTCCGACAAGCCCGCGTCTTATTTTTCCGTTTGCCAGCTTTCTCTCAACAAAAATAAAGCTGTTTTCAATTTTACGAAAAATGCCTGTCTGCATATATTTTTGCATCGTTTCGGTAATTTGCTTAAATTTGCTGTCAGCCTGATCGAGGTATATTTCAGGCAGCATCAGCCGAAGTGAAGACGGACTGTCTGCCACAAGTTTTTCAACGTTTTGCCAATAATCCGGCTCGCTTGTATATTGGTCGCAGGCGACACAACTCCACTTTGTCATATCCACATTTGCCGGCAGCAAAATATCCGCAGGTATAAAACCGTATTCTTTCATGTCAATCCTCCATAAATGCTCTGAAAGCCCTTACAGTCTCATATACATCCGCCTTTGAGGCTATTT
>CALXGU010000119.1 GCA_944387905.1 uncultured Clostridia bacterium | reverse complement strand
TTTTTTCATTTTTCTGTCTCCTTTATCTGTATTTCTCATTGATTTCTTTATCTGCCGCTAATATTTTCTGCTCATTTTTCATGCGCTGAGAATTCAGCTTGTCCGCCAGTGTCTTATCCTCGACCGAAAGTATCTGAATAGCCAGTAGCGCGGCGTTTTCCGCTCCGTCAATAGCTACTGTCGCAACCGGCATTCCGGACGGCATTTGAACAGTCGACAGCAGCGCGTCCAGTCCGTCCAGTGTTGAAGACTTTACCGGAATACCTATGACAGGAAGCGTTGTGCCCGCTGCCATTGCTCCTGCAAGATGCGCAGCCTTTCCCGCAGCCGCGATTATGACTCCGTAACCGTTGTCTCTGGCGTTTACGGCAAATTCTCTTGCCAGTGCCGGAGTTCTGTGCGCAGAGTATACATGTACCTCAAACGGCACATCGTATTCCTTTAATGTATTAATTGCTTTTTCCACGACTGGAAGGTCGCTTGCACTGCCCATCACTATTCCGATTTTCTTCATTTGTACCTCCATTATACTGTCAAAAATTTAAAAAGGGCAGTTCTTTCCCACAGAAAAGAACTGCCCAGACGGTCGGCATAAAACAAATTCTTCGGTTCCCCTGTGGTACCCACTTATCCGTCAGTAGCCGAAAAATCAATAACGAACATATTATATTAAATCTACAATATATTGTCAAGCAAAACAGCAGTTGTTTTGTCAAAAAAAGAGTATACCCATAGGGTATACTCTTTAACATTATTACAAGCTGCCCGATCCGGTGTCTATATTTTCTCTGAAACGCTGAGCTGCAGCCTGCTGCTCACACCAGATCTGATACCCGCTTTTATTATTTCTGACGGAAAACAGCAAAAACGGCATGATAACAGGAAATATAACAGACAACACAATAAATACTGTTGCGTTGGCGGGTGAATATTCTTTATAGATCTGATACAGCGCCAAATACTGAAACACCATTTTTATTATCTCAAATATCAACGTCGCAAAGCACAAAAAGAATATGAGCGCTAACAATCCGAAAGAAAATGTCTTTGTCATGACACCCATAATAGCATAGAAGCTGAAAATCATTGTATCCAAAAATACCAGCACATATTCTATGATCGAAATAATAAGCAGGCGCTTTGCATGCACCTGTTGTTTATTCATGGTAAGACGTATTTCATCTGCTATTCTTCCCAAATAATACAAATTGGCAATGGGTATAAATGCAAGATATGTATTTTTCATGCCACGGTTTTTTCCCAAATTATAGAGACCCAGGCCAAAGAAAACATATTGCACAATACCCAGAACGGTCGTAAAAAACAAAACAGAGGATATAACCAATACAATAACATTAGTCAGATCATTATTGTAATAGCTGTCAAAATAATAATCATAATACGGATAATACATATATTGCTCCCCCCTTTTTATTTAAGTGCGCGCTGCAGCCATATCAAACCTATATCGAGCGCCTCATACAAACTGCTTTTTTCGCCTCTTTTCAACAGTCTCTCCATAGGAGGAAGCGACTCGTCTGTAAGCAGCAGTTCAACAGACACTTTTGCAGGTATATTTTCACCATTTGTTTCCAGTATCGTAATGAAAATAATGTGTGTTTTTGAAGGATCCCCGAAATATATATAGTTTTTGCTACGAACAAGTGGCATACCCTTATAAGTAAAGTATTTTGTATTTTCGGATTTTGCCGGCATTAAAATTACTCCTTTAGCTGAAATATAATATCTATAAAATAATAACATATTCATACACTTTTGTAAAGTGCAGTATTGTGAAAAAATATATTGAGAAAAGGAACGCTCTGTGTTACAATATGCTCTGACAATATTCGGAGGTCGAAAATGCATATATCAGTATCAGAACAACTCAATAAAATGAATGAAATGCAAAGAACCGCAGCAGAACACACGGAAGGTCCTCTGCTCATTCTTGCAGGCGCCGGCAGCGGCAAGACTACCGTGCTTATAAACAGAATCGCTGTCATACTCGACAGGCAGCTTTGCTATCCTTCCAATATACTCGCCATAACTTTTACAAACAAGGCTGCAAAAGAGCTTGTAAACAGAATCGACAATCTTTTGGGTGATGAGGCAAAAGGCGTATGGGCATCGACCTTTCACAGCTTTTGCTGTAAAATTCTAAGACGGAATATAGATATTTTGGGCTTTTCCAACGACTTCTCCATATTTGATACAGACGACTCTGTAAGAATAATTAAATCCGCACAGAAACTCTTAAACATTGATCCTCAGATCTTACCGGCACGCAGTGTATTAAGCAGGATATCAATGTGCAAAAACAATCGTATATCACCTGCTGAATATATGGACAATTTTGATGACGACGCGTATAACCGCGATATTTATCGTATTTATTGCGAATACGATAAGCAGCTTTCAAACTCCAATGCCCTTGACTTTGACGACATAATTTTAAAAGCGGTGACGCTTCTGGAAAAAAGCGAGGACGTTTTAAATTATTATTCAAACAAATTCAAATATATAATGGTAGATGAATATCAGGATACAAATCCGCTTCAGTACAGACTTATTTATCTTCTTCAGTCCGTGCACCATAACATTTGCGTTGTCGGCGATGATGATCAGAGCATTTACAGATTCCGCGGCGCTACTATTGAAAATATACTTTCTTTTGAAAAAAACTTTAAAGATGCAGTTGTCATAAGACTTGAACAAAACTATCGCTCAAGCGCAAATATACTTGAAGCTGCCAACAATGTCATATCAAACAACAGCCAGCGTAAAGGCAAATCCCTCTGGACTGCCGCGGGAAAGGGCGAGCCGATTTATGAAAACCGCCTTGACGACGAGTATCAGGAGAGTTTGTTTATCGCCGATACAATACTCGACGCAGTCGCGGTGGAAGACATGCATTACGGAGATTTTGCAGTCCTGTACCGTACAAACGCTCAGTCCAACTCTCTTGAACAGATGTTCGTAAAAAGCGGCATACCATACAAGATCATAGGCGGACTCAGATTTTACGAGCGCAAAGAAATAAAAGACATACTCGCTTATTTATATCTTGTCCATAATACAAATGACGATCTGAGGCTTGTACGCATCATAAATGAACCAAAGCGCAAAATAGGTCAGACAACTATCGACAATCTCAGACGTCTTGCCGATACAGGTATGTCTTCGATGTACAGTATCGCCGAAACCGCAGGAGAATATCCGCAGCTGGCCCGCAGCGCCGCTAAGCTTACCGAGTTTTGCAATATTATAAATATTTTTAAAAGTCTGAAAGACAATATTCCTTTAAGCGAGCTCATTAAAGAGATCTCCGTTAAAAGCGGTTATATATCCATGCTGGAGGCGGAAAATACAGAAGAGGCTCGCGACCGTATAAATAATATCGCCGAACTG
The DNA here is from genome assembly GCA_944387905.1 of uncultured Clostridia bacterium. GTDB lineage: Bacteria > Bacillota > Clostridia > Oscillospirales > QAKW01 > RGIG9041. The sequence goes on along the minus strand of CALXGU010000119.1, from coordinate 1,755 downwards.
GTCTCGACCGCCGCCATATTTGAAACTCAGAACGAAGAACCAACGCTTGCTGCTTTTCTTGAAGAGATTTCTCTCATGACCGATATTGATAACCTTGACGAAAACATAGACAGAGTTGTGCTTATGACTTTACACAGCGCTAAAGGTCTGGAATTTGATAATGTGTTTATAGCCGGAATGGAAGAAGGCCTTTTCCCCAGTATAAAGAGCATAGAGTCACAGGATGCAGTTGAAGAAGAACGCAGACTTATGTATGTTGGCATAACCCGCGCAAAAAAACGTCTTTACCTCACGCACACATTAGCCAGAACAATTTTCGGTACGACAAAATACAATCGACCATCAAGGTTTTTAAAGGAAATACCGAGTGAACTAATAAAGCCTTTGTATAATAAAGAAAAACAAAGTTTCCCCGTCGATCCCTATTCAGCTCCGTCTTTCGGCAGAGTGACTGTTAAATCTGTACAGCATAAGGCTCCGGCTGTGATACTAAAACCGAATACTGCGGCTGCTGCGGCATCAATAGAATTGGAGCCGGGTAAGCGCGTCGTACATAAAACATTCGGTGCAGGAACCATAATTTCAAAAAAGCCCATGGGCGGCGATACCCTTTTGGAAATTAATTTCGATAAAACAGGGATAAAAAAAATCATGGCAAACTTTGCTCGGCTAAAAGAAGAATAAAAAACAGGCATGACTCAATTCATGCCTGTTTTTATTATTTTGCCCTGAATATCACACCGGTTACTGTAGGTCCCGCATTGGCGGCTATTGCCGCGCCTATTTGATAGAAGTCCGAAGGAGGGTATCCAAGACGTTTTGTCATCTCCTGCGCCATATCATCCCTCACCTGCCTGTCATCTCCGTAAACTATACAGTAATCCGATCCGTTTTCGATCTCTTTCATAACACAATCGGCAATAGATGGCACAACCGAAGCTTTTCCCCGTGCCTTTGAAAATGTAGTTATCTTATGATCAAAAATTTTCATTATCGGACAGAGACCGAGCGCGTCACCCACAAAAGCAACAGCAGAGGGTATTCGTCCGCTTTTTTTTGCGTATTTAAGTGAGTAAGGCGCAAAAAATACCGTGCTCTTTTCCAGCCAGTCGCTTACAAATTCAACAATTTCACTTGCGGCTCTGCCTTCCGCAGCCATTTGAGCTGCTCTAACAACGGCATAGCCGTATGCGCCTGTATAAGTACGGCTGTCAATACAATAGATATTGAATGCCCCTTCTGCCTGCGGATTGTTATCGTAAAAACTGTTTTTTGCCATAACGGAATTTCCGTACGTGGCTGAGCCCTCTGAATTTATTGATATATATATTATATCCGTATATCCTTGACTGTAATGATCATTGAAAATCTCTTCAAATTCAAAAGGCGTTATTTGAGATGTGACAGGTATACCGTCATACTTCGACATCATTGAATAAAATTCGTCATTATCAAAATCCACGCGGCTTGTATATGAATTATTTCCTAAAGCGACTTTAAACGGTATAACTCTTATACCAAGCTTACTTTCACTCTCGGCAGTGATATCACTGGCCGAATCAGTTATTATTTTTATTTTTGACATGATAAAACTCCCTGGGTAATTCTATTATAATTTTATATTAAGCTGTACCCAGAGCTATTATACAGAATCGCATTTATATTTTCAACAACTATTTAAAAAAGGTCCGCGTTTTATACGCGGACCTTTTTGCTTTATTCGATTTTTAATGATTTGCGAAACTCCATTCTTTT
>CALXGU010000118.1 GCA_944387905.1 uncultured Clostridia bacterium | reverse complement strand
AAAAAATGCGGATTCACCTCAGTCGGTACAGAGCATCTGCTGCTGGCGATCGCAGCCGAAAGCGAGTGCGTAGGCATGCAGATCCTGTCCAAACTGGGTCAGGATCCAAAGACGCTGTCCATGACCGTACGCGAAAAACTGGGACTGTATGAGCTGATGACGGCACAGCCGTCATCCAAGCCCGCGAAAAATCTTAAGGTACTGCCCAAATTTGCCACAAATCTGGTAGAGGAGGCAAAACAGGGCAAAATCCTGCCCGCAATAGGCAGAGATGAAGAACTGGAACGGGTCATGAGCATACTTTCCCGTCACAGCAAAAACAACCCATGTCTGATAGGTGAACCGGGAGTGGGCAAAACCTGCATCGCTGAGGGTCTTGCGCTCAAAATCAGCCGCGGAGATGTTCTGCCTCCGCTTGCCGGACAACAGATATATATGCTGGATCTGACTTCTATGATAGCGGGTTCAAAATACCGCGGGGAATTTGAGGAGCGTCTGCGCGCGGTACTTGACGAAGCGGAGAAAAATCCGGATATTATACTTTTTGTAGATGAAATGCATATCATAATAGGCGCCGGCGCGGCGGAAGGCGCAATAGACGCCTGCAACATCCTCAAGCCGGCCCTGGCGCGAGGCAAGATAAAAATGATAGGCGCGACTACGATCGAGGAATACAGACGGCATATAGAAAAGGACCGGGCTCTGGAGCGCAGATTTGCACCGGTAATGATAGACGAGCCGAGTCAGCAGACAACGCTTGACATACTGCGCAGTCTGCGTTCAAAGCTCGAATCACATCACAGCGTAAAAATAGATGACAGCGCCCTTGATGCGGCGGTATCTCTGTCTGTCAGATATATAGGCGACAGGTTTCTCCCCGACAAGGCTATCGACCTTGTCGACGAGGCGGCATCAGTCAAGCATCTGAGCATACTGAAAAGTCCGTGGCTTGATACCCGAAATATAATATCAGAAAAAAGGCTGATGCTCGAAAAGCTTATCAAAACATGCCGTTACGAGGACGCCGCAAAGCTGAGAGATGAAATAAACAGGCTCAAGCTGGAAAAAGACCGGGCGGCAGATACGGATATAAAAACCGTTACGGAAGAGGACATAAGCCGGGTCGTATCGCGCTGGACCGGCGTTCCGGCGGGAGCTCTTACCAAAGAGGGCGCACAGCGGCTACGGGGCATGGAGAACAGGATAAACAAGCGCATAATCGGCCAGACAGCCGCGGTAAAATGCGTCTGCGACACGCTGATCAGAGCGGGAGCCGGACTGTGCGATCCGGCGCGCCCGCTTGCGTCGTTCCTGTTCTGCGGTACGACAGGAGTCGGAAAAACAGAGCTGTGCCGTGTGCTTGCCGATGAGATGTTCGGCACGTCAAAGGCTCTGATAAAGCTGGACATGGCCGAGTTCATGGAACAGCACAGCGTTGCCAAGCTTATAGGCTCTCCGCCCGGATATGTCGGCCACGACGAGGGCGGGGTGCTGTGCGAAAAAATACGTTCGCGCCCTTACAGCATAGTACTTTTTGACGAGATAGAAAAAGCGCACCCTGAGGTATTGAATATTCTTTTGGGTATTCTTGAGGACGGAGTCCTGACCGATTCACACGGCAGAGTGTCAAGCTTCAAAAACTCGATAATAATTTTAACCACTAATATCGGCACCATGAAAGCTGGCAGTATACCGCTGGGATTTTCAGGCGCAAAAGACAGCCGGCAGATACGCGATGCTGTACTGACCGCCCTGAAAAGCACGCTCAGACCGGAACTTTTGAACCGTATAGACGAGGTGGCGGTATTTGAGATGCTCAGCGAAAAGGACATTCAAAGCATTACTCTGCTTATGCTTGACCGCCTAAAAACACGCCTTGAAAAAAACGGAATAAATATAGAATTTGACAAAAGCGTGGCAGATATGGTATGCAGACTCAACGGCACATCCCAGTTCGGCGCAAGAAATATCAGACGGCTTGTGACAAAGCATGTTTCAAACCCCATTGCCGCCATGGTGATATCCGGCAGGCTCAAATCCGAAACAAAACAGCTGATAACTGAGTCGGAGCTTGATATGGAGGGTATTGTAAATAACGAACGTATGGTTTATAATGCTAAGTAACAACCATTACGGAGGACCGGGATATGCGCAGCTACAATATTGCCGTTATCGGCGCGGGGTTTATGGGAACAACGCACAGTCTCAGCGCGGTGTCTGTACCGTTTTATTATGACTGTGATTTTAAAGCGGTGCTCAATACTCTCTGCTCAAGAAACCCCGAAACCACGCGCCGCAGGGCACAGCGGTACGGATTTTTAAACTGGACAACTGACTTTGACAGCGTTATAAACAACCCTGAAATCGACATCGTGGACATATGTACGCCCAACCATCTGCATTACAGCCAGGCAAAGGCGGCAATACTTGCGGGAAAGCATGTGTACTGCGATAAGCCGCTTTGCGTGACCTCTCAGCAGGCCTATCGCCTGGCAGAGCTTGCCCGCAATTCAAAAAGCGTATGCCAGGTGACTTTTCAGCACCGGTTCTGGCCGGCTGTCATGCGGCTCAAACAGCTTACGGACAGCAATGCCATAGGAGAAATAATCAGTTTCCGCGCGGTATTTGCGCACTCGTCGCTTGTCGATCCGCAAAAGCCGTATGCATGGCGCAACGCACCGATAGACCGGGGCGGCGGAGTTCTCAACGATCTGGGCAGTCATCTCATCGACCTGATATGCTTTGTCTGCCCTGAAATAGAATCCATAAGCTCTATAACCCGTACGCTCTATCCTACTCGCCGGCAGGACTCAGTAGATGTTCCCGTCACCAGCGATGACGCGGCGTATATGCTGATCCGTCTTAAAAACGGCGCATGCGGAACAGCCGAGGCGACAAAGCTTGCAACCGGTATGAACGATGTGCTGAAGCTTGAAATACACGGCAGCAAAGGCGCTCTGATGTTTGATCTTTCCGACCCGGGACGGCTTAGATATTTTGACGGCAGCGACGGCACTGCGAGCGGATTCAAAACAATAGACTGCATGCAGAAATATGACCCGCCGTGTGACTTTCTGACAGGCGCAGTATTGCCCGGCTGGATGCGCGCGCATATCCACAGCTACTTCTGTTTTCTCAACAGTATCGACAAGGGTCTTGTGCCATGCCCGTCGTTCGATGACGCCGCAAAGGTACAGAAATTGATAGAGACAGCAAGAGATAACAGAGCCTTTTAAGCAATACGTTTTTTGTTTAGTACATTGTGTTTGTTTTAGTTGATTTGAATATTAGATTGCATTATAATCAAAAAAACATAATATGAGAGGAATATAGTAATGATCGATTTTTTTCATGAAAGCAGACCCTTGCATTTTATATTTCCTATAGACGGTGACTGCCTGAACTCCTATGACGGCACAGCTTGCGGCGAGGGTCTGAAAATCAAAGCGACCGTGTCAGCCGCCCCGGGTGCCGACGTTTCAATAAACGGTATTCCCGCTCAGTATGACGGGCAAAATTACAGCGCATATGTCACTGTATTTCCCAAGGATACGGTAATTACCGCAACGGACGGTACAAATTCTGATCAAGTAAAAGTATTCGACGTCAGAAAAACAGAAAACAAATACCGTATTTCGTCTGATGATAACATACTTTTTTTGAGAGATATAAACGACAACAAGGATACATATAAATCTATCTTCGAAAATCCGTATCTGGCGGTATATAAGCGCGTTCATGACCTTTACGGCGCAAAGGTACATCTCAATCTTTTCTATGAGACTGACGATATGAATACCTTTTATGAAAACAAGCAGTACTTCAACCTGTCCATGATGACAGATAAATTCAAGCCTGAGTTCGAGCAGAACTCAGACTGGCTGCGTCTTTCCTTCCACGCCCGTTCGGAATATCCGGACTGTCCGTATAAGCACACCTCGGCAATGAGAATAAGAGAAGACGCGCAAAAGGTAATGGAACAGATAAAGCGCTTTGCGGGCGAAAAATCACTTGCAAAGGTGACTACCGTCCACTTCGGCGAGGCTACACGCGACTGCACAAAAGCTCTCAGAGAAATGGGCTACCGCTGTCTTGCCGGATATTTTGAATTTACCTCTCACGGCAATCCGCTTGTTGCATACTATTATCCAGATAAACTTATAAGCCATGTGGGTGACCGGGATTTCTGGGTAAACACTGAGGATGATATTCTTCACGCAAGAATAGACTTTGTTCTCAATATTTCCAAGTACGAACAGGTGATACCACGCCTTGAACAGATAAAACAGCAGCCGCACAGAGCCGGATTTTTGGAGCTCATGATACATGAGCAGTATTTTTATCCGTATTACAGCAGATATATCCCCCAATTTGAAAAAATAGTTACAGACGCGGCAGGCTGGGCTTATAAAAACGGTTATACGGGAGCTTTCTTCAGCGATTTACTTTTAGATTGACATAAACAAAATATTCTGTTATCCTTTTTATATCGGATAAACAGCCGCTATAAAATATTCACCGGCACAGCTGTATATGCTGTGCCGGTTTTACGGAGTCAAACATGTCAAAAACAAAACGAATGATATTTTCGGCACTGTTTCTAGCGCTTGCGCTGACGCTGCCGTTTCTGACAGGACAAATACCCACATTCGGAAGAATGCTGTGTCCCATGCATTTCCCGGTTCTGTTGTGTGCGTTTCTGTGCGGTCCGTACTGGGCGGCGGCGGTCGGATTTACCGCTCCGATTTTAAGGTTTGTGATATTCCACGCTCCGGTGATGCCAAATGCCGCGGCAATGTCGGCGGAACTTTTGACCTACGGTCTGGTCTGCGGAATACTGTATAGACTTCTTCCCAAAAAATTCGGCTTTTCCTATGTTGCGCTTATAGCGGCAATGATATCGGGCAGACTGATATGGGGTGCGGCAATGCTGACAATATCAGGCATTAATGCAAGTCCGTTCACGTTTTCAGCGTTTATCAGCTCGGCTGTTACGGAATCACTGCCGGGAATCATACTTCAGATCCTTCTTATCCCGCCGGTGACTCTTTTGCTCAAAAACTATACGTCAAATCATAATATATAAAAAACGGTACGCGAGAGAGACACTTCGTAAAGAAGTTGTCTCTCTCGGGTTTTATCTACACAAAACAAATGACACTTTGCACATTGAA
>CALXGU010000117.1 GCA_944387905.1 uncultured Clostridia bacterium | reverse complement strand
TGCGTTTGTAGGTGATTTCGCGAATTTCATACTGATTACGGCTATGGTTTTGGTTTTGTTTGGAGCAGTCTACGCGGTGCTGTCGAAAAGCTTTATAAAAATAGCGACATCAAAGCGTACCGCAGCGAAGCGAAGATATGTCAGACATGAATTGAAATCTACCGATACAGCCGGCGCACTGCTCAGGCGTGAATGGCGGAGATTTCTTTCCAGTCCCGCATATATAATGAACTGCTCACTGGGCACGGTATTTTTAGCCGGCGGCGCGGTATACATTTTGATAAAGGGGTCTGATTTAAGGGCGGCTCTTGATACGCTCTATGCACTTAATGCCCAGTTTCGGTCGCTTATGCCGCTTATAGCGTGCGCGGTAATAATCTCAATAAGCACAATGAATACCATTACCGCTCCGTCAGTATCTATTGAAGGCAGGACTTTGTGGATAATAAAATCCCTGCCTGTACAGTCTGCTGATATCTTAAAGTCAAAAATAAAGCTGCAGATCTATATAACGCTGCCGTTTATACTATTTGCGTCTGCAGCTGCGGTTGCGGTACTGCGTTTTGATGCGGCGATATCGGCTTTTATGTTTATTATGCCGCTGATGTTCGGAATGTTTTCGGCACTTTTCGGTCTGGCGGTCAATCTTAAATTTCCTAATTTTACCTGGACTAATGAAACCGTGCTGATAAAGCAAAGCGTGAGTGCGACGGTAGCAATATTCGGCAGCTGGGGTATAGTATTGCTGACGGGTGCATTGGGCTATTTCGCTTCAAGCATCATGCGGCCTGTATTTGTAATGTGTATTCTGACGGCTTTGTTTGCCGCTGCGGATATTATTATTTGGCGGTGGGTTATGACAAAAGGCGCATCTATTTTCGATAAACTGTAAAAACGGAGGATAAATAAATGTCAGTTGAAAAGGTCAGAGATTACTTGAATAAGTACGGAGCAGGGGATAGGATACTTGAATTTGACGTATCCAGCGCAACGGTAGAGCTGGCCTCCCGTGCCCTGGGCTGTGAGCCGTGCAGGATAGCAAAGACCCTGTCATTTTTGGTATACGGCAGAGCAGTCCTGGTTGTATGCGCAGGTGATGCGCGCATAGATAATTCCAAGTTCAAGCAGCAGTTTCATACAAAGGCGAAAATGCTTGCGCCTCAGGATACCGAGAGTATGACAGGTCATGCAGTTGGAGGGGTGTGCCCGTTTGCGGTAAACAGCTCCGTTTCGATTTATCTGGATAATTCCCTCAAAAGGTTCGAAACGGTATTCCCGGCATGCGGCAGCAGCAACAGCGCGATACAGCTGACGATAGATGAATTAGAAAGATTTTCCGGATGTACGGATTGGATTGATGTCTGCAAACTGCCGGAGTAACAATAAAAAAACAGCCTTGGGGCACCCTCCGTAAGGAAGGTGCCCCCAGGTTTTTGTATTTATCCCCTTTTAGGATTGCGTGTGTCACAATTCAATGCACGCTACACTGTAAGATGTACCAAATTATCTCCATGTATATGCTATTACTGAAAAGAGATTCGATATCTATACAGGTGGATTGTTCGCCAAAGTTGATATGGTTTATTTCGTCGTAATTTGTTACAATGAGGATACGGTCGATCGAATCACTTTACTAATTACCAAAAAGGAGTATTTTGATATGTGCAGTATCGGAGAAAAAATTGCAAAATTGCGAAAAGACAGTAATATGACACAGGAAGAACTTGCCAGTATAATAGGAGTATCTTCTCAATCAATTTCAAAATGGGAAAATAATGTTACAATGCCTGATATCCTACTTCTTCCGATTATCGCCGGTGTTTTTGAGATAACGCTTGATGAACTGTTTTCCATTGAAAAAAATTCTAGAGAAGCTTCTGCACCTATAGAAGAAACGCCGCTTGCGGTATATGATGCGATCCTTGATACTATGTGGGCATGGGATGGAACTGTTGCAGGCATTGATCATATAAAGAACAACCTTTCTAATAATCCCGAATTGCACACCGGATTTGTTTCTGTGAAATGCGGTAGTGTATATGCCGACAAAAATATGGCGCTGACATACATTGCTGATAATGAGACTTCAACAATGTTGTTAAGCAACGAAAATGCAGCTGATTTTTTGAAATTTCTCGCAAATACAAATGTACGGAAAATTTTGAAATATCAGCTTGAAAACCTCAGTACATCTTATACGGTTTCTTCTGTGAGCGTCAAATGCGGGATAAAGGAAAAAGATGCTAAAGAAGCACTTGAATGGATGATAAAATATTCCCTGTCGAGAAAACAGGAACTTGAAATGGATACCGGCGAAAGAATAAATATCTATAGTCATTGTGGTGACCACAAACTCCCGCTGCTCATTTATCCGCTTATTTCACTTGCTGAGAAACTGTCTGATTTTAAGGAAAACTGGTGCGGTTTGCGATCATAAAATTCAACAGTTTCAGCTGTTCCTTTTACTGATAAAAAACAAAAGGGAGGCAACTTCTTTACAAAGCGCCTCCCTTTGGCTGTTTTTTTATTTCTTATTGAAACTGAGCTTGCTTTCCTTGCCGGTGATAAGCCTGACAATATTTTTTCTGTGCAGAAAAATAATAAGTGCGGCAACAAGAATGGAGATTATGAATGTTGCGATCTGCATATTATCTGAATAATCGGTAAAAAACGCAAGAGATATAGGAAAGGCTGCGGCTCCGAGCATAGAGCCGAGCGAGACATATTTTGAAATTGCTGTGAAGATCAAGAATGTCGCGATAATAATCACAAAACATCTCCAGTCCACCATAAGAGACGTGATGGCGCCGACGGCAACTCCTTTGCCGCCCTTGAATTTAAAAAATATCGGAAAGCAATGCCCTATACAGCAGCAGAGACCTGTCAAAGCTACGGCAGTCTGTACATACTGCGGATAGTTTAATGTAAATGCCGCCCAGACCCCGATCGTGACAACAAATGTTTTTGAAAAATCCGTGATCAGCGTAACAAGACCTGCTCTCCAGCCGTAGCTGCGCATCATATTGGTGCTTCCGGCGTTTCCGCTTCCGCTGGAGCGTATATCTGAATGCATAAAAATTTTCGAGAAAATGATAGAATAATTCAAGCTGCCTACAAGATAACCGCAAATTGCGGCAATTGCGAACCAGAAAACAATCATAGCTTACCTTCCTCTCCGCGTTCTCTTACAATAAGTCTGAGTGGGGTGCCTGTAAATCCGAATACTTCACGCAGACGGTTTTCAATATATCTTTTATATGAAAAATGGAACAGGTCGGCACGGTTGACAAACAATATAAATGTAGGAGGACAAACCGATGCCTGAGTCATATAAAATATTTTGAGACGTTTGCCTTTGTCAGACGGCGGCTGGACCCTAAGCGTTGCGTCGTTTAGAAAATCGTTTAAAAGTCCTGTTGTTATCCTGCGTTTGTTTTGGATTCAACAATCAGCGACATAAGCTTATCGACGCGCTGACCTGTTTTGGCGGATATAAAAACTACCGGAGTAAAATCCATGAACGCAAGATCCCTGTAAATATCAGCCTTCATTTTATCCATGGTATTAGTGTCTTTTACTGCGATATCCCATTTGTTCACAGCTATTACAAGCGCTTTGCCCTTGTCGTTGGCAAAACCTGCGATTTTGGTATCCTGGGCAGTTATACCTTCTACAGCGTCGATCATTATCACGCACACATCGCTGCGCTCTACAGCAGCCAGAGACCTGATAACGCTGTATCGTTCTATTGACTCTTCGACTTTTTTCTTTTTACGTATCCCCGCTGTATCGATAAAACTGAATCTGCCGTACTGATTTTCTACCGTGACATCAACCGCGTCACGCGTGGTGCCCGGGATATCGGACACTATCATTCTGTTTTCACCGAGAATATAATTGGTAAGCGAAGATTTGCCGACATTTGGCTTGCCTATGAGTGAAACTTTGATCATATCCTCGTCCTGCTGTTCAAAATCTGAAAAGTTTATATGTTCGAAAACAGCGTCGAGAAGATCGCCGGTACCTGTACCGTGTATTGAAGAGACTGCGATCGGCTCGCCAAGTCCGAGGTTATAAAACTCATAAAAATCATCAGGCAGTTTTCCTACGGAATCGACTTTGTTTACGCATAAAACAACAGGCTTGGAAGCTTTTCTGAGAATCGTAGCGATCTCTCTGTCAGCGGAGGTTATGCCTGTTTTCACATCGGTAATAAAAATAATTGCGTCGGCAGTCTGTATAGCAATATCCGCCTGCTGGCGCATATGAGTCAAAAGAATATCGCTGTCCTTTGGCTCTATACCGCCGGTGTCGATAAGAGTGAAGCTTTTGCCGGTCCATTCCGCATCGGCATAAATACGGTCTCTTGTGACGCCCGGAGTATCTTCAACGATGGAAAGCCGTTTCCCTGTTATTTTATTGAACAGTGAGCTTTTGCCCACATTCGGGCGGCCCACTATTGCGATTATCGGTTTGGACATTGGATTATATCCTTTCATCGAGTATTTTTTCCACAAGGTCAAAACCGTCGTTGTAAGTGATCGTCAGTTTTCTGTTTAGTATCTGTTCCACCTGCTCTGCGGTAATGCTGTCAAGAAACATATCCTGTTCAGACCGAAGCATGGACGACGGTATAAGCAAACGCTCAGGAAGATCTTTATCTTTGAGCTGGTCGATTATATCTGTTGCTGTTACAAGTCCCGCAACAGTTATTTCTTCACCGAAAAAGTGATTTATGATCGGATATATTGTACAATTAAGAGCAGGTCGTTTTGTGCGGATTTTTGACACTATATTTTGCATAAGTTTTACGGGCAGAGTACCCGTTATAATACCGCACTCCGACGGATTATCGTTGAATTCAAGTCTGTCTACGGCCGCGTCAGTTTCGGACAAAAGGCTGGTGCACAGTCCGATACCGTTTTCAATTTGCGGATAGCCGTCGTAAAAGTCCTCGTCGGGAAGCGGTATGCCGGCTTTGATGTAAAACTCATCGGACGGGTAGAAAAGCCGCACTCCGAATTGACTTTTGCATTCATCTGCCATTTTGTTTACGGTTTTGATGACCTGCGCGCAGTCCTCTGAACTAAAGCTTTCGAGCGGGAAAAGACCTTGTCTGAACCGAGACAGACCTACCGGAACGATTCCCACCGACCTGACGCTGGGGTGCAGTGCCTTTAGATCTGT
>CALXGU010000116.1 GCA_944387905.1 uncultured Clostridia bacterium | reverse complement strand
AAGATCACATGCGCCAAGGCCGCCATCTGCCCATGCGGTGGAAAGTACCGCGTTCACACCGAGCTGTCTGCATTTTTCTATTATCAGGTTTATCTCGCTGTCCGTATCAGTCGGAAAGCGGTTTACTGCAACTACTGACGGCAGTTTAAACACATTTTTTATATTGGAAACATGTCTTAAAAGATTAGGCAGACCCTTTTCAAGTGCAGTCAGATTTTCACTGCCAAGCTCAGTTTTGGCAAGACCTCCGTGCATTTTCAGAGCCCGTACCGTTGCGACAATAACCACGGCTGACGGGACTATACCGGCCGCACGACATTTTATATCCAAAAACTTTTCCGCACCCAGATCAGCTCCGAATCCTGCTTCCGTAACAGCGTAATCGCCCAGTTTCATCGCCATTCGCGTGGCTGTGACCGAGTTGCAGCCATGAGCTATATTGGCAAACGGACCGCCGTGCACAAGCGCAGGCGTACCTTCCAGCGTCTGCACAAGATTAGGCTTTACCGCGTCTTTGAGCAGTGCTGCCATTGCGCCCGCAGCCTTGAGCTGTCCGGCTGTAACAGGCTTTCCGTAATAATTATAGCCTACCACTATTCGCTCTAGTCTGGATTTCAGATCGTCGATCGAGTCGGAAAGACAGAGCACCGCCATTATTTCTGAGGCTACGGTTATATCAAACCCGTCCTCACGCGGCACGCCGTTTACCTTTCCGCCCAGGCCGTCAACGATATTTCTGAGCTGTCTGTCGTTCATGTCCACACAGCGTTTCCATGTTATACGGCGGGTATCGATTCCAAGTGCGTTGCCCTGATGGATATGATTATCCAGCATAGCCGCAAGCAGATTGTTGGCGGCGCCTATCGCATGAAAATCACCTGTAAAGTGCAGATTTATATCCTCCATAGGTATGACCTGCGCATAGCCTCCGCCTGCTGCCCCGCCTTTTATTCCGAAAACAGGACCGAGAGAAGGCTCTCGCAGTGCGGCGACTGTTTTTTTGCCGATTCGGCACAGTCCGTCGGCAAGCCCTATTGTAGTTGTGGTCTTTCCCTCGCCGGCAGGAGTCGGAGTCATTGCCGTCACAAGTATCAGCTTGCCGTCAGGCTTTACGGTATCTCTCATTATTTTCAGATCTATTTTTGCCTTATACTTGCCGTACTGCTCCAAATACTTTTCGTCAATACCGGCATTTTCTGCTATTTCGGTTATAGGCCGGATATTTGCCGACTGTGCTATTTCTATATCACTCTTCATATAAGCTGCACCACCTTAAATTTTAAAGTATTCAACGGCGGATTCAAACATTCCCATATCAAAGACACCGTCAACGTTTTTATACAGATCTGTATCAATTCTCTCGGAATGTCCCATTTTTCCGAGCACACGGCCGTCCGGAGAAGTTATGCCCTCGATCGCAAAAACAGAGTCATTGGGGTTGAAATGTATATCGTTTGTGGGTTTGCCGTCAAAATCCACATATTGTGTAGCGATCTGGCCGTTGGCGGCAAGGTCCAGTAGTGTTTTGTCATTCGCAATGAACCTGCCCTCGCCGTGAGATATCGGTACTGTATACACCTGACCGGGTCTTGTTTTCATAAGCCATGGCGATTTGTTTGACGCTATACGGGTGCGTACAAGCCGTGACTGATGCCTGCCGATAGTATTAAACGTAAGCGTCGGGCAGTCTGAATCGGTATCCGTTATTTCTCCGAACGGTACAAGCCCCAGCTTTATCAATGCCTGAAAGCCGTTGCAGATACCGCATATCAATCCGTCACGGTTCTTAAGCAGTTCGTTTACCTGCTGACTGACAGCGCCGTTTCTGAAAAATGCCGTTATGAACTTGCCTGAACCCTCCGGCTCGTCACCGCCTGAAAAACCGCCGGGAATAAAGATTATCTGCGACTGTTTTATCTTCTCGGCAAACGTCTTGACAGAGCTTGTTACACCGGACGGAGTAAGATTATTTATCACAAAAATATCGGTTTCCGCTCCGGCGCGCATAAGCGCTTTTGCCGTGTCATACTCACAGTTTGTACCGGGAAATACCGGTATGAGCACTCGGGGGCGCGATACCTTTGTCCTGACTGCGGGATATGTTTTTGCTTCAAAATCGACCGACGGTATTTCGGTATTTTTCTGGGATATATTGCACGGATAAACCGGTTCCAGCTTTTGCTCATATATTTCAAGCAGACTGCAAAGACTTACGCTGTCACCTCTATATGTGACTTGCGCATCCGTCACTGTCGTGCCCAAAGGTATACCGACATCGATATCGCTGTCAAGTTCAAGTATGAACGAGCCGTAGCTATACCCGAAAATCTGCTCCATGGTGATATTTTTATCAAATTCAAAACCTATACTGTTTCCAAAGCACATTTTCATGACCGCCTCGGCTGCTCCGCCGTAAGTCGGAGTATACGCGGAACAAACATGTTTTTGACGCATAAGCTCTGTCACCTTTTCAAATACTTGAATAAGCGACTTCACATCCGGCAGCCGGGCATCGGTAAACTCCGGACTGATAAGCACCACCTTATGTCCTGCTGATTTGAATTCAGGTGATATTACATTCTGAGTCCTGCCTACTGTAACAGCAAAAGATACAAGAGTCGGCGGTACGTCGATATTTTCAAAAGTGCCGCTCATAGAATCCTTGCCGCCTATTGCTCCTATTCCCAGATCAAGCTGAGCTTTAAACGCGCCGAGAAGTGCCGCCAGCGGTTTGCCCCAGCGCCTGCCGTCGCGCATCGGCTTTTCAAAGTATTCCTGGAACGTCAGATACACGTCATCAAATCCCGCTCCGGCAGCAATAAGCTTTGATACCGACTCAACAACAGCAAGATACGCGCCGTGGTACGGACTTTTTTCCGTTATATACGGGTTATAGCCCCATGACATAAAGGAACAAGTGTCCGTACTGTCTTTTTCCAAAGAGACTTTATGCACCATAGCCTGTATAGGCGTCTGCTGATATTTCCCGCCGAACGGCATCAGCACTGTGCCGGCTCCTATGGTAGAATCAAAACGTTCGGACAGACCGCGCTTGGAACAGACATTAAGATCGTCTGCAAGCGATTTCATTCCCGTTGTAAAGCTATCGGGGATTTTTGCCGAATAATCACCGGGCTTTTCAACTAAAACATCAATATGCTTGGACGCACCGTTGGAGTTGAGAAATTCCCTTGATATATCCACTATTTTATTCCCGTTCCAGTTCATTACAAGCCGTGGCTTTTCAGTCACTTTGGCAATCACTGTCGCCTCGAGGTTTTCACTGTCCGCCAGCTGCTTGAATCTGTGTACATCTGACTGTGACACAACCACAGCCATACGCTCCTGAGACTCACTGATAGCAAGTTCCGTGCCGTCCAGACCGTCATATTTTTTAGGTACTGCATTAAGGTCTATCTCAAGACCGTCAGCCAACTCCCCAACCGCAACGGATACTCCGCCCGCGCCGAAATCATTGCAGCGCTTTATAAGACGGGAGGCCTCTTTATTTCTGAAAAGCCGCTGAAGTTTACGCTCTTCGGGCGCATTTCCTTTCTGCACCTCCGCACCGCAGCTCTCCAGTGACTCATGAGTATGCGATTTGGACGAGCCTGTCGCTCCTCCGCAGCCGTCTCTTCCTGTCCTTCCGCCAAGAAGTATAACCGCGTCACCGGGATCAGGCACCTCACGCCGTACATTCTGCGCCGGTGCAGCGGCTATTACAGCGCCGATCTCCATGCGCTTTGCTGCGTAGCCCTCATGATATATTTCGTCAACCTGACCGGTAGCCAATCCGATCTGATTTCCGTAAGATGAATAGCCCGCCGCCGCGGTAGTTACTATCTTGCGCTGCGGCAGCTTGCCCTCTATTGTCTCGCTTACCGGTCTGAGCGGATCGGCAGCGCCTGTCACGCGCATCGCGGCATATACATAGCTTCTGCCGGAAAGCGGGTCGCGTATCGCTCCGCCTATACATGTTGCCGCGCCGCCGAACGGCTCGATCTCGGTCGGGTGGTTATGCGTTTCGTTTTTGAACAGCAGCAGCCAGTCCTGATCCTCTCCGTTTACATTTACCTTTATCTTTACGGTACAGGCGTTTATTTCCTCTGACTGGTCAAGCTTTTCAAGCTTTCCCTGAGCTCTGAGTTCTCTTACCGCTATAGTCGCTATATCCATAAGATTGCACGGCTTTGTACGGTTCAGCTTTTTTCTCACAGCAATATATTCTTCATACGCTGACTGGATGAGCTTGTCCTCAAATACCACAGAGTCTATTGTCGTCAAAAATGTTGTATGACGGCAGTGATCCGACCAATATGTATCTATCATTCTCACTTCCGTGATTGTCGGATCACGCTTTTCAGTCCTGAAATACTGCTGACAAAACTCTATATCATCAGCGTCCATGGCAAGACCGTATTTTTTCACAAACTCCTCAAGCTGCGAACGAGTCAGTGAACAAAATCCAGTCAGCGTCTCAACAGACTGCGGGATCTCATACTCTGCTCTAAGCGTTGTGTAATTATCCAGCGACGCCTCCCTGCTTTCGACGGGGTTTATGATATACTTTTTGACAGCCGATATATCTGATCCCGTCAGCTTTCCGTAAAGTACATAAATCCGCGCACAGCGTACCACAGGGCGCTCGCACTGCGCTATCAGCTGAATACACTGCGCCGCGCTGTCCGCGCGCATGTCAAACTGTCCGGGGAGATATTCGACCGCAAAAACACAAGCATTTTCAGCGCCTGTTATACTGTCTGTGACTATATCAAGCTGCGGCTCGGAAAAAACTGTCTTTACCGCATAATCGAAAAGCGGTTTTTCGATATTTTCCACATCGTAACGGTTTATTATACGGACATCCTCAAGTCCTTTTATATCAAGAAGCGACAACAGATCGCTTTTCAATGCCGCAGCCTCTGTTGCAAGCTCTTTTTTCTTTTCGGTATAAACTCTGTAAACCATGAGCGTCCCCCTTTGATTACTTCATAGCCGAAAGTGCGCGCGCACCTATATCGTCCCTGTAATACGCATTTTCAAATGATATATTTTCGACCTGCTCATATGCGTTTTTCACAGCATCCTGCAGAGTATCTGAAACGGCTGTGACGCCTAGCACCCTTCCGCCGGAAGTTACGAGTCTGCCGTCGCGCATACATGCTCCTGCTACAAACACATCAGCGTTTTTGACACCGGACA
>CALXGU010000115.1 GCA_944387905.1 uncultured Clostridia bacterium | reverse complement strand
CAAATGCAGACGTATTTATATAAAACATAATCCAAACAATAAAAAAAAGCGGATCTGATCCGCTTTTTTTTATCAGTCTTTAAGCTTATTGCCGTTGGCATCTGTATTTATATTGCCGCAGAGGATAAGTATTCCTTCAATGAAACCCCATATTCCGGCAACACCGCAGGTGACAATAGTCAGAACAAGCTGAATAACAGCCCTGCTTGTATTTCCAAGATAGAAGTTATGTATTCCCCATGCACCCAGGAAAATTCCCAGAAGACCGGCTGCCATTTTTGACTTTTCCGAGGTTTTCTGCTCAACTGTATTATTGAGCGCAATTCCGCAGGATGTGCACACGGCGGCGCCGGGCACCGTCGGCTGCCCGCAGTTGGGACAAAAAGCATTACCGTTTCCCTTGGCAACACCGCATTTTACACAGATAGACGCAAGGTCGTCCATTTGGTTTCCACAGTTTCTACAAAAAGCCATAGTGTTATCTCCTTATTATTTATTAACAATATATTAACATATTAATTCGGATTTTTCAATATAAAAATCAAATTATTTGATTTCTCCCATGCGTCGGTTGATAAGATAGAAAATTTTAGCGCATTCGGAGCGAACAGTCTTGCTGCGCGCGCGGAAGCCTTCAGTGTCTCCCTGCATGATTCCGAGCTTGTAGCAAATAAGGACAGACTCTTTAGCGTAGTCATGGATAGCGGAGCTGTCAATGTAAATTGCGGAAAGCTCAGCGTCTACGGTTTGAGGGTCTATAACAGGCAGGGAGCCGTTTCCGTAAAAACCGATCAGTTTAATCAGTCTTGCTATTACGGTGGCGATCTCTTCGCGGGTCGCGCCTGCGAGAGGATTGTACATGCCGTCTCCTACGCCGTCTACAATACCGAGTGATGCGCATTTCATTACATACTCGTAGTACCACTTGTCTTCCGTAACATCTTTAAAGGAATATTTCGGGTCGATTCGGTAGCTGATAATATTTTCCGTGGCTTTCACAAGCATAGCCGCCAGCTGGGCGCGGGTAAGATTTGTCCTGGGCTCAAAGTTGTTTTCACCCATACCGTCCATGATGCCCAGAGCGCCTGCGGAATTAACGTAATCGTAATACCATTTCTGTGGGTCTTTGACATCATTGAACTCAAAGTTTATTACGGAAAACGCGCCTACTGATTTTGTCTCAAATACGACCTTGCCGTCCTCGTTTTGCAGTACTGTTACGGTTTTGTCTGAAAATTTCACCGCGGTACGGGAATTTGCCTGGGGATAATCCACCGAATACATAACCGGCATATTTGACTCTTCGAGCTGTTTTTGCGAACCGTCGTTATAATAATATATTACTTTGAATTCATTTGCAGACACATTAAATGAAACTTTTTTAAGATCAAAGTCATAAAATCCGTTTTTATCAGCGGTAACCGTAATACCGCTTGCTTTGAACAGATAATATTTTATGTCTGAGTTATAATAAAATTCCTTTAGCGCAGCGCTGTCTATTTCGTATGTAATGCCGTCTGACTCAAAGTACAGATAACCCTGGGACAGGTTGCCGCTTATATACGCCTGAGCGTCATTTATGGTAAGCGTGTTGCCCTGAGCTGAAGCAAAAACGGTAATGGATATCGCCGTAAAAACGGCTGCCGCTACAGATAATAATTTTTTTCTCATTACAGTCTCCTTTTATAAAATTCTGAGTCCGTGAGGATAATGATTTTTGAGTACTGAGTCCGATGCCTTTCCGAAACCCAAGGCAAGACCATGATATAAAACTGCTGTATAGCCTTTAAGCTGCCGGGAAACATCCAGAGGCTGTCCGCGCAGAAAAGCGCGCGCGCTTTCACAGTCGGTATCGACAGTTTCGAATATTGAAGGTTTAGCCGACATGAACAGATGATGATCGGGTTTGAAAGTTTTAGACACATAACAGCCCAGCCTGACGCCTGCGCGCATTACCCTCACGCCCTGCGGACAGGGAAGCTTTTTATGGACTGCGTATTTAACGCCCTGATGTTCGATTATACCGAAATCATGGTTTTTGTAAAACTCAAGAGGCGATCGTATGATATCGGACAAGAAATCCGTATTATCCGATGTTTTGAAGTGTTGAATTTTAGATTTGCAATTAGGCTGACCGCGTCGGAGCATCGCACATACAAAATGTCCCTCTCCGCCGTTTTTTATAAATATGCGGCTTGCCTTGTCAAGACCTAAAAATCCTTTTTCACATTCCGGTATACCGGTATCGGTGATCTCAAAATCCGGATTGTTTCTTAAAAAGTCAAGTATGACCATTTCGTTTTCTTCAAGATTATATGTACAGGTGCTGTAGACAAGCCGTCCGCCCTGTTTTACGGTGCGTGCTGCATTTTGAAGAATAACGGAAGACCTGCGCGCGCACATTTCAACAAGCTGTACAGACCAGTTTTCGGCGATCTGAGGATGTTTTCTGAACATACCTTCACCTGAACAGGGGCTGTCAACCAGGACTTTGTCAAAATATCCTTCAAAGCATTTGGCGATGACATTGCTGTCTGAGTTTGTGACTATCGCGTTTGACACGCCCATTCTCTCTGTATTGCCGATAAGAGACATTACTCTTTTAGGATTGATTTCATTTGATACCAATACGTCACAGTGAGCAGCTATCGCCGTTGATTTTGAACCGGGCGCGGCGCACATATCAAGAACGATGTCGTGAGGCTGAGCCTGAAGAGCGGTAACAGCGCTCATGGCGCTTGGCTCCTGTATGTAATACCCTCCGGCCAAATGCAGAGGGTGTGAGCCGCTGCTGTCGTCGCCGGTACGGTAGCCGCAGGAATAGAAAGAACACGGAGAAAGCTCGCATACAGCTTCGTTTTCGAACTGCTGCCTGCTCATTTTGATCGGATTGAATCTGAGTCCGCAAAACGGCTTTGTATCGGCATACGGTGCAAGATCTGTTATGTCTTTTAGATATTCAAACATGTTCATGTCAGAAGATTTCCTCTTTTTCGGGTCTGATAAAACCGTTGCCGCATACGCGGCTGGCATCTGCAATTATTATAAACGCATTGGGATCTATTTCAAATACGCGCCGGCGCAGCACGACTGATTCGCGCAGGTTCACGGCGCACATGATTATATCTTTTTCGGAATTGCTGTAGCCGCCCCTGCCGTTGAGAACGGTACACCCGCGGTCAAGCTCGCTGTTGATGCACTTGATTATTCTGTCCGTATCACCGGAAAAAATGAAGTGCACATTGCCCTGCGATCTTCCGGAGAGCAGAGTGTTCAGAGTCAGGGTCAGAATAATTATAAGTGACATTGAATAGAGCGCGGTTTCAAGGCTTCTGTATGTCAGAGCCCCCAGAGCCGCGACTATGCCGTCTATTATAAGCAGTAAAGTACTCATTGACCTGCCCGGACGCATACGCTGAATGATGTACGCCAAAAGATCACTGCCGCCTGTCACGATCGAGCGTTTCATTACGATAAAAAGACCGATGCCTGTCAGTATCCCGCCGTATACAGCGCATAAAAGCTTGTCGCCGTTGTAGCGTACGGGCACTATCAGTTCAAAAATATCTATTACCGCTGAAAACAGCACGACAGCATACACGGTTTTAAGTGCATAGCGTTTCCCGCACACAAAAAAAGCCGTGATAAGAAGCGGTATATTTACAAGCAGTATACCCGTTCCGAGCGGGATCTTGAAAAGGCTGCCCAGTATCACCGCCAGACCTGCGGCGCCGCCCGTCAGGATTTCATTTGGCGCGGCGAAGATACAAAGTCCGCAGGCAAATACCGTGCCGCCGAGTATAAGCGCCGACGTATCCTTTGCAAAATTTTTCATGATCGTAAAACCACACTCCTTTTGAGGCGGCAATAAACGCCGCTCAAGAGATAGTATTTACGATTATTTCAAACAAATACGCCATTCTTTGCCTGTCTTCCGAAAGATACAGATATCCCCACAGCGCCTCGAAGCCGGTGGCGCTGTGATATTCGCTGATATCCGCGTTTTTGGGATGAGAGTGAGATTTTACGTTTCTGCCTCTGCGGACAACAGCTTTTTCATCGTCCGTCAGTACCGGCATCAGCTGCTGCAAAAGCATGCTCTGCGCGTGCGCACTTACAAAATCCTTGGTTTTTTTGTGCAGACGACCGTTGTCGGTGCTGATGTTTTTGATAAGATAATCTCGAACTGTAAGCCCGTAGGCCGCGTCGCCGATGTACGCCAGTGACAGCGAACCGTAATTTCTTATGATTTCTTCCTTATTCATATCTGTTTTAATTCAAACCTGATGTTTTCGCCGACCGTCATAACAGCATAACATCCTCTCATGGCAGAGCCGGGGTTGGCGGTGATAAATCCGCCGTCGTCCTCATAGAAAGGAATATGGGTATGACCGTAAAGAACTGCGTCGGCGCCCGCGCGCCGCGCGGCCGATTTCAGGCTGTCTGTGCCTGATTTTACATAATGAAGGTGACCGTGTGTGATAAATATTTTTTTGCCGCTAAAAACCGGCATAAGAATGTCGGGAGCATCACCGGCAAAAAAGTCACAGTTGCCCCTTACCGCATAAACAGGCACTCCTTTTTGCATTTGTTCAAGTGTCTGAATATCTGACAGACCGTCGCCCAGAAATATCACTGCGTCAAAATCCTGCTGTCTGCAGACCGGAACGATATTTGAGAGCCTTCCGTGAGAATCGGAAAAAACAAGTATTTTCATATATTCTCCTTTTTTGCGCCGCAAAAAAGCGGCATACATATTATACAACCCGTTTGATAAAAGGTCAAGGCGGAAAAAAACGGTATCATAATTAAATTTTTGGCATAAAATGTACAGAGACTACTAATAAGGGTGATATTATGGATAATCTTGACAGCATTATGAGGCAGCTTAAGGGCATGGACAAAACAAAAAGGGCACAGTTGCTTGACACGCTTGAGAAATCAATGAGCGCAAGTCAGCAGAATCAGTTAAAAAAACTTCTGTCCGACAAGAGCGGCAGACAGCAGCTGGAGAACAGTCTTGCCGGTATCGACGCGCAGCAGCTGCTTAGCAGTATTACAAATAAGGAGGAGCTTGCCCGGGCGCTTTCGAGGGACGATATACAGAAAAAGCTCCGGGATATTTTGGGGTAGGTCGTTATCATGGCAGATCTTGCCGATATGTTAAGCGAACTGCTTTCCGATCCTCAGACCGGCGAAAAACTGCGCGCGCTGCTTGATGACCGGAAGACGGCCGACTCCGCCGCAGAAAAGAGAGATCCGGACGCAGGCGGTACCAAAACTGATGAAAAAATCAGTGACGGC
>CALXGU010000114.1 GCA_944387905.1 uncultured Clostridia bacterium | reverse complement strand
TTATTTGCTTGTTTCAATAAATATATTATAAAGATCCATCGGAAACGATTTTTTGATCTTAAGAGCTTCTTGAACATCGTAATTTACAAGTTCGCCTTTTTGTATACCGCAAACCTTATTGCTCAGTCCGTTTGCTAAAAGTTCAACAGCATAATGTCCGATTTTTGTAGCATTCACTCTGTCGTTTGCCGTGGGAGAACCGCCGCGCTGTACATGACCCAAAACTGTCGCACGTGTAATTATGCCTGTATCCTCCTCTATCTTTTTAGCTATTTGCTCACTCTGTCCCACTCCCTCGGCAACTATTATTATAAAATGAGTTTTTCCTGCTTCCTGGGATTCTTTGATTTTTTGAAGGATATTTTCATACTTATACTCAACCTCAGGTATTGCAACAGCAGTAGCACCGGTGGAAATTGCAGAATACAGAGCAATATACCCGGCATTTCTGCCCATAACCTCAACAACCGAGCATCTGTGATGTGACTCCATTGTATCTCTCAGACGATCAACCATATCAATTACACAGTTGACAGCTGTATCAAAACCTATTGTATATTCGCTTATGCCAATATCGTTGTCAATCGTTCCCGGAACGCCAATACAAGGAATACCCATAGCCGACAGGTCAGCAGCGCCTCTGAATGTACCGTCTCCTCCTATCGCCACTATTCCGTCTATACCGTTTTTTCTGCACATATCAACGGCCTTTTTTATACCCTCTGCATATCTGAACTCATCGCATCTTGCAGAATACAGAATTGTTCCGCCTCGATTTATTATTCTTGATACACTTGTATATCCCAATTCTATAAAATCACCGTCGATCAATCCCTGATATCCTCTGTTTACGCCTACAACTCCTATACCCTTTGCAAGCGCAGTTCTAGTAATTGCACGAATTGCCGCATTCATGCCCGGTGCATCACCGCCGCTTGTAAGCACACCTATTTTTTTGATTTCTCCACTCACAGAATATTACCTCCATAAATACATTACAAATTATTTTACAATATGCGATATCAAAAATCAACTATTTTATAACAATATTTTCTTTGCCCAGTAAAGACTCAAGCTCTCTGATCAGTGAGAATTCAGGACTGACAGTCAATTTATTTGCTGTTGATACTGTTTTTCCGTTATCAGCAAAATGCAAGACACATACTGTATTTCCGGGATACTGCTTTAGCAAATCCAAAGCTTTAACATATGATCTTGTATCCTGAGATATAAAGTTTAGATAGATCTTTTTCTGACGCCCAAGTACACTGTCTTTATTCAGAAACTTCATAGACGAGCATTTGATCTGTAATGTATCTTCGTCTTTTGATGACGGCTCTCCATCAACTTCGATCAGCGCACCTGTTTCCAACTGAGACTTTAATATCTCAAACGCAGACGGAAATACCACGACATCAATATTAGAACTTATATCCTCAACAGATACATATGCCATCTCTCTGAGTTGTTTTGTCGTAATTATTCTTACCGAATCTATCAGACCTAATATTTTTACCTTTTTGTTGCTTGTTTCATTTATATCAGATATGAGAGTATATGTTCCGCTTTTATATATTTCTTCAAATTGCTTAAGCGGATGTTCTGATATATATAATCCCAGACTGTCCTTTTCCATTGCGAGCTTTTTTGAAGTTTCGAACTCATCAAGCGGATTTGAAAAATAATCCGGATTAAACTCTGTATCAATATCGTTATCAAAAAAGCTTACCTGGTTTTCCGAATCGTTCTTTTTAGTATTTATAACATCTGTTATTATTTTATCATACACGGAGAGCATATGCCGCCGCGAATAGCCAAAACAGTCAAATGATCCGCATTTAACAAGATATTCAACGGCTCTTCGATTGAGATCCTGACTGCTCATTCTAAAGATAAAATCAGCATAGTCTCTAAATTTCCCGTTCTTTTCCCGTTCATAAGTTATTTTTTCCGCCAGTCGTCTTCCGACATTTTTAACAGCGCCAAGACTGTAATATATTTTATCTCCGTCAGCATAAAAAAGATCTTTGCTCTTATTTATATCAGGAGCTTTTACATCTATTCCAAGCCTTTGGCACTCAGAGATATATTCTTTTATCTTAGGGACATTGCCTATAACGCTCGTTAAAAGCGCCGCCATAAACATTGACGGATAATTCGCCTTCAAATAAGCGGTGCGATACGCGATAACAGCATATCCTGCGGCATGAGATTTGTTGAATCCATAGCTGGCGAAATCGCTCATTTCTTCAAAAATCGACTCTGCCGTTTTTCTTGGCACCTTATTTTTTACCGCTCCATCAATAAATTTTACTCGTTCATTTTCCATTACAGAGTATTTCTTTTTACTCATTGCGGCCCTCAAAACATCGGCCTTGTCAAATGTATATCCTGCTATATCCCTTGCTATCTGCATAACCTGCTCCTGATATATTATACAGCCGTAAGTATCGCTCAATATAGGTCTGAGTTTATCGGTTTTATATATTATCTTTTTAGGATTTTTACGATTTTCAAGATATTTAGGTATAGAATCCATCGGACCGGGTCTGTAGAGCGAAATAGCTGTTATAATGTCATCGATACAGCACGGTTTTAGCTTTGTGAGTAATTTTCGCATACCCGGGCTTTCCAGCTGAAATACTCCGAAGGTGTTGCCCTGGCTTATCATATCAAAAGTAATGGTATCATTTAACGGTATATTTTCTATTTTAAATTCAGGATTTACTGCTTGAATCAGTTTTTGTGTTTTATCAATCACAGTTATATTTCTAAGACCCAAAAAATCAATCTTTAAAAGACCTAACTGTTCTATTTCGTTCTTTTGATACTGAGTGACGATAATATCATCATTTTTAGAAAGCGGTACATAGTCGCTTACGGGTCCGTGCGTAATGACCACTCCTGCGGCATGAGTGGAGCCATGCCTGGGAAAGCCCTCTACTTTTAACGCAGTGTCTATCAGACGGCGTACCTCATCTTTCTGATCATATATTTTTTTTAAATCATTGTCTGTTTTGAGAACGGAAGATATAGTTATCCCCGGCTTTAAAGGAAAATGCTTCGACACAGCTTCAACAGTAGAATACGGTATTTCCAGCACACGTCCCACGTCTTTAACAGCGGCACGGGCGGCTAAAGTCCCGAAAGTGATTATTTGGGCGACACTCTCCTGCCCGTATTTTTCAATAACATAATTTAATACCTCCTGCCGTCTTTCAACACAAAAATCAATATCTATATCAGGCATCGATACACGGCTGGGGTTTAAAAACCTCTCAAAAATAAGACCATACTTCATAGGATCTATATCCGTTATTTCAAGACAGTAAGACACAAGAGAGCCGGTTGCACTGCCACGTCCCGGCCCTACTGCGATCCCCTGCGACTTTGCATATTGCACAAAATCGCTCACTATCAAAAAGTAATCGGAAAAATTCATTGATTTTATAACAGACAACTCATAATCAAGTCTCTTGCAATACTCATCATTCCCATACCGTTTCTGCAGTCCCGCATAACATAGCTTTTTTAAATACTCAGAACTGTCTACATTCTGACCTGTTTCAAAATGCGGAACATGCATATGCTCAAAATCAAGATCAACACTGCACATATCGGCTATTTTAACGGTATTTTCTACAGCCTGAGCAGCATACGAAAACAGCTTGTTCATTTCACTGTAAGACTTGATGTAAAATTCATCAGTTTTAAGTGCAGCCGGATTATCTTCATATATGCTTTTATTCATGCTTATACTCATAAGTACTTTTTGCGTATATGCATCCGGCTTGTCCACATAATGCACATCATTGGTGGCAACAAGTTCTATTGCTGTCTCTTCTGATATTTTCAATAGCCCGTCTATTACCGTTTTATCTTCTTCAAGAGAATGATCCTGAAGCTCTAAATAGTAATTTTCACCGAATATTTTACGATATTCTTTCGCTTTGGCGACAGCATCATCATACAATCCGTTTAACAGCAGTCGCTGTACATCACCTGCAAGACAGCCGGACAAAGCTATTATCCCGTCAGAATATTCCGTCAGCATCTGCATATCGGTACGCGGCTTATAATAGAAACCGTTAATAAATGAATCTGATACGATTTTAAGCAAATTTGAATATCCCTTGTTGTTCTTTGCAATCAGAATAAGATGTCCGTATTTTGTATCGATTCCCGGTTCTTTTTGCAAACGCGAACGGGCTGCGACATAAACCTCGCAGCCTATTATTGGTTTTATACCTTTATTCACGGCTTTTTTATAAAACTCCGCGACACCGTACATAACACCGTGATCTGTTATTGCTACCGCTTTCTGACCAAGACTTTCTATACGCTCAAGAAGACTGTCAAGACGCGCGGCACCATCCAACAGACTGTATTCAGTATGAACGTGCAGGTGTACAAAATCATTCATTTTTCTTTCAATCTCCGAGTTTGGAAGCGATTTCTGTCAGTTTATTCAATCTTCTGCTGAGTCCGGAACGACTGAACTTATTACCGCTTAACACTACAAGCTCATTCAATGATTTATCAGGATTTTCACTGCGAAGCTTTGCAGCAACAATTAAATCAGCATCAAGCATATCCAGCCCCATTTTATCCGAGATCTTTTTTATAGCCTTAACCTGCTCTACTGATTTATTTATCGTTTTTTCTATGTTATGCAGTTTTGTATTATTTACTCTGTTGCTGTAATTGTTCATTTCTTTTTGGATCTTCATATCAATAAACGAAAACGCGGATTTTTTCGCTCCGACACTGTATAAGAAATGTTCTATTTCCTCGCTGTCCTTCAAATACAAAACATAATTGGACTTGCGTACTACCATTTTTACAGGAAAACCACGACGATGCATATAATCCTGCATTGACACGGCAAGAGTATGATACGGCGTAGATATCTCGAAATGATAACTGTTTTCCGGATTTGATGTATAACCGCCGATAAGGAAAGCACCACGTAAAAAAGAGTCTGTGCAGCAATCATTTTCAGTTATTGCTCCGCTGATCTGAAGATCGATTTTACCATTGACATCTATAAATAATATATCATAAAGCTTTCTTAAAGCTTTTCCCTTGATTTCCAAGGTGTATAGATTTACCGTTTCATCAATGACGAAATATACGCCGGCCACCTTTTCTGCCAGCTCGCTGAGCAAATTGACAATAAGTACGTTTTCAGTTGTTATTTTAAGTGAATCATATGTGATATTCTGAGCAAAAAGCATCATACCATAAAGCTGTGAAAGTCTGCAGCAGTCATTTTTCGGCTTTATAGTACATAATTCGCATTTTGTGTCAAAAGAAAAAGACATA
>CALXGU010000113.1 GCA_944387905.1 uncultured Clostridia bacterium | reverse complement strand
GTGTGGCCACCAACACAAACGAGTACGCGTCCAATGATAAAACGGCGCAAAGCATCTCAGGCAGAGCAAAGATTACCGTTGTGGATGTGGAAGCTCCCATTATCACCACCCAGCCGGCCAGCGCGGCGTACAGGGAAGGCGATACGGCCGAACCGCTGACCGTGGAGGTAAAAGCCCCAGAGGGCTGTAGCCTGACCTATCAGTGGTGCGAGGGCTATATCGAGGACGGCGTTGCCTTGGCCGGAGCGGATCAGTACAGCTTTGTGCCTGCTACGCAGATGGAACCGGATGAAGACTATATGTCCACATACAACTACTTCTGTGAAATCACCGCCACCTACCCCGGTGGCAAGACGCTGACCCTCTATTCCCGGGTTGCGAGTATCACAGTAATCGATTCCGACGTCGGGGAGTACATCGTCAACTTTGACCCCAACGGCGGCAGTGTTTCTGAAATTTCCATGGCAACCGTGAATCAGCAGCTCCTATATATGCCCGTGCCCGAGCGCATCGGCTATGATTTCGACGGCTGGTACACGGAAAAAGAGGGCGGCACGCATGTCACAGTCAGCAGCCGGATCTATTCGGCGGACGAGACCTTGTATGCCCACTGGATTGATAACGGGCGGCCGGTGCACGCCCAGTCTCCCGACATTACAGCTCAGCCGCAAAACGCCCAATATTCCGTGGGCGGCCCGGCGAGCCCCCTGACTGTGGAGGCAGGCGTGACGGACGGCGGAACCCTATCCTACCAGTGGTACCAAAGCAGCGACGGCAGCACGGACGGCGGAACCAAGGTGGGCACAAACAGTCTCAGCTTCACGCCCGATACATCTGCCGAGGGCATCTATTATTACTATTGCGTGATAACCAATACAAACGACGCGGCATACTATCCGACCGCCACGGTCACAACGGATGCGGCGTGCATAAAGGTAACAAAAGCCCATTCCCATACGTCCATTCCGGTCATGGGCAGGGAGGCCACCTGCACCGAGGCCGGCAGCAAGGCTTATTACATCTGCGGCTGCGGCATGGCTTTTGAAGACGAGGAATGCACCAAGCCGATTGCTGATGTGGAAAGCTGGAGAGTCATCCCGCTCCTCGGCCATAAATTCGGAGAATGGGAAACGGTGACGGAGGCTACCTGTATCCAAACCGGCACAGAAAAACGCATCTGCAACCGCTGCGAAGCAGAGCAGACACGCGAAACCGAAATGAAAGCGCATACGTGGTCCGACAGCTATATGGGTGAAAACGCGGATTCGCAAAAACATTACCACGTCTGCGAGGTCTGTGGCACAAGGGACAACGGTACGGAACATATTTGGAATGTCGATGCCGCGACGGAGCAGACCGACAAGCATTGTACCGTGTGCGGCTATGTAGCCGGAGCCCAGATCGGGCATACTCATCAGGGCACACTGGTTGCGGGCAAGGGTGCCACCTGTACCGAGGTCGGCAGCAAGGCTTATTATACCTGCGACTGTGGAATGTTCTTTGAAGACGAGGAATGTACCAAGCCGATTGCCGATCTGAATGTCTGGAAAACCATTCCCGCTCCGGGGCATAACTTTGAAAATGGAAAATGCATCGTCTGCGGAGCCGAGGATTCGGACTATGAGCCGACCGAACCGTCAGAACCGACCACACCCGGCGATAACGAGCCTGGAGGCCCGCAGACCGGCGACAGCAGTAACATCACGCTGTGGGTCGCAGTGCTGTTCGTATCCGGCGGCGTACTGAGTATGCTGACGATCAAACGGGTGCGGAAAAAGCAGAGATAACTTTTAGTCAGCATACGCATAAGACGGCATTACGGATAAACGGCAAAATTATGCCGTCGCTCAAAAAACCGATTACGCACAAGCCAGCGCCTTTTAGGCGCTGGCTTCTTTTCAACACGGTGAATTATACTGTCAAGTGCGACACTTTAGGAAAAAAAGAAGTTCATACAGGACCCGATGGTAGCATGGAATTACCACATAACCAAAACACCAGGAGGAAATTGTATGAACTATCATCTTAGCATAAAAGAACGCGGTTGTATACGGAAATATTACGTAGATGGACTAAGTTATCCAGAAATCAACTGGCCGATTGTCAGAAATGCGAGCACAGTATCACGGGAGTTACGGCAAAACTGTACGCACATGTACGGTATTTCAACCTACTATCCGCACACAGCACAGAAGAAATATCTTCTGCGGCGCTCCTGTTGCCACCAAGGATTGTTTTATTCTCAGGAAGTGGTCGACTACATCAATGAGAAGCTGAAAGCAATTTGGTCACCGGAACAGATTGCCTGCACGCTGTGCGAGCTAAAGATGCCAAGCTGGCGAACTATCTACCGCTGGATATACGAAAAATACTTGGTAAACGGGAATTTCAAAGTCCTGCGACGCAAGGTAAAGAGCCACGGCATCAGGGAAACGCGAGGAAAATACACCGAAAGGGGTTTATCATGCTTGAGCGACAATAAGCCAGATTTCAGTTATAACGACTGAAATCTGGCTTCGATATCCTATTCAGTTAGTTTGGTATTTCTCCGTTATGGATATCACGTCTTATTTCGGTCCTGTTTCTGTTTCACGCCAATCCCACGGCAGCAGATCTTTAAGCTCAAGCACGCAGTCTTCGGCAACCATCACCAGCGTATGGCTGTTCTGAGCGCATATCTGGTTCAAAAACTCCCTGCACCTTCCGCAGGGCGGCATTATATGCCCGTCATGGCTGACTGCAATTATTTTAGATATACGGTTCTCACCTGCGGTTATCATGGCAGCCGCAGCCGAATGTTCTGCGCAAAATCCCATTGAACACGCCGTATCGATACATACACCTGTATACACATTTCCGCTATCGGTAAGTATCGCGGCGCCGACTCCGCCCGCCTGTGCACAATCGGAAAGATCACGCGGCTCCGCCGCGGCACGTGCTATTTCATAAAGCCGATCAAAATCCATTTTCACTTCTCCCTGATCCTCAGTGTTTTCAGATACTCCTTTTGTGCAGGAGTTATGCGCCTGCTCTCAACCGATTTCTGTATCGTTTTATTATGAGTCCACGTATCAAGACGGCGGTCTTCCAAATACGCAACGGCAGAGTCATACTGTTTTGCAAGCGCTGTCGCAAAATACCATGCCGACATCATTCTTACGTAATATCTTTCCGAATGCACTGAGCTTACAAGTCGGAGATGTTCTGCCGAAAACCCGTCATCCAAATAATAGGACAAAAGCACACCTATCGCAAAACGGACAGTATATTCGTGATCGGATTTTATCCAAACCTTTACCCGTCCGTAAAGCTGCGGCAAACACTTTGAAAATACCTTGGGTCTGAGGGAATCACAGGTCGCCCAGTTATCTATATACGGCAAAAACCGCTCAGTATGATACATCGCCGTATCATAATCTTTTATACTCGATATCAGAAAAGAATGAAGATTATTTTCCTCATAGTACTCATGCGGCAGCTGTGATAAAAAGTCATTGACCGCTGCAGTTGACCTGAGCTTTGCCGCAAGCCGGCGCAGAACAGGCGTCCTTACTCCTATAACCGTTTCAGGACAGACAGTCGGCATCAATTTTGACTGGAACTGTTTATATCCATTATCCGCCGCCTCAAAAAGCATACGACGTATTTGGCTGTCATCTCTGCCCATTTTCGTTATCCTTTCTCATAGAAAAGACACAGCCGCAATAATTCTGCCTGTACAGATCGTACCGGCGGCTGAGCTGTACCGAACGCTGATAGCCTCCGCGCTTTTTAAAATCACACGGCAGCCATTCAAGACCGTATTTTTTCGCGACTTTTTCACCTATCTCATTTATTATGACAGCATTTTTATGCGGACTTACGGTAAGCGTAGTAGTTATAAGTCCAAAACCTGATTCGGCGGCAAGTCTGGCTGTATTTTCCAGTCTCAGTTCAAAGCATAAAGAGCATCTTTCAGCGCCCTCAGGCTCATTTTCCGTACCCCTTACATACTGCAGAAAAGTTTCGGGGTCATAGTCGCACTCCACAAGCTCTATACCCATGATCCCGCACAGCTTTTGCTGCTGCTCCAGCCTCAGTTTATACTCCTGCAAAGGACGTATCTTGGGGTTATAGAAAAACCCCGTCACATCAAAATGCCCGCTCAAGTACTCCAGACCATCGCTGCTGCACGGTCCGCAGCAGCTGTGCAGAGCAAGTCTGGCGCCCGAGTCGGTCGAAGATATATAATTTTCAAGTTGTTTTTGATAGTTCAGCATAAGAAAATTATATAATAACATGTATTGACTTTCAAGCATATATAAAGTAAAATTTTAAAAAAGCGTTTTAAAGGAGGGCCAGATATGCCGTTTTGCTTGCCTAAAACAGGAAAAGCTCCTATACCGCTGCCACATTTCCCTTCGGTTTTACAAGCGTTTATTTTTCGCGCATCCGAATTTGTATCGTTTGATAAAATAGCGCAAATACTTAAAACTACCAGAGAAAATGTCGAGTGCGCCGCAAAGCAAATGGGCATCGACCGGGAAGAGACGACCGGAGTCTGGACCGAAAAGGGTTACATTACAATAATCAAAAGCATGTGGCATATTTTACCGTACTCTCAGCTTTTAGAACTGCTGGATACAAATGAAGAGGACTTTGCAACACTTTTGCGACAGGAGGACTTTTTGGATATCAAACTGTCCGACAAACCCGACTGCCCGCCAGTACTCTGGAAAGAGCTGACCGATGAGCAGAAAACCGCCGCAGAACAAGCGGCTGATATATTAAAGGATATCAATACAGACGGAAAAAAGCCGTTTGAATTTGAATTTATAAAACCTAAAATACATTTTGAAGGCAAAATCCTGTTTGAAACACGTATGATATATCTATTCTCAGGGCTGTATCAAAAAGCTTTTGATGTTGACAGTGAACAGTACTGCCCGGACAGTATGCTGGAAAGCTACCAGAGACTTGGTATAAACGCAGTATGGACACAAGGCGTACTGTCTCAGCTGGCAGACTATCCTTTTGACAGAGAGCTGTCACGCGGATATGAAGTACGGCAGAAACGTCTCAGAAAGTTTACAGAACGCTGCGCTAAATATGGGATCAAAGTGTTTTTATACCTTAACGAACCGCGCAGTATTTCAAAAAGCCTGTACCTGCAAAACCCGCAGCTGGGCGGACATGCCGTTTCTGACGATAAAATCTGTCTTTGTACATCGCAGGAAAGCGTACAGAATTATCTTACAGACGCGGTGGAAAGCGTATGCCGCGCTGCGCCGCTTCTGGGAGGATTTTTTACAATTACACGTTCGGAAAATCCCACCAACTGCTACTCTCACTCTACGCCTTCGACTTGCTCCTGCCCGCGCTGCAAAAGCAAAAGCGTTGGTCAGGTCATAGGACAAGTCATCTCCTGTATCAGAAACGGTGCCGACAGAGTCAGCCGCGATATCAAAGTCATTGCGTGGAG
>CALXGU010000112.1 GCA_944387905.1 uncultured Clostridia bacterium | reverse complement strand
CCTGCCAGAGTACAACAGTTCCCTCTTTTAAAGATTTTTTCACGTCTATAATGCGCTGGTTTTCCGAGCCACGAAAACGAAGTGAAATATTTTTTCTTTCTTTTTCAAACCGTCCGTCGACCAGTACATCTATCAAACTCAGAATTTCTTTTATATATTCCGTATTCGCACGGCTGTCACCGGTCAGTTCTTCAAAGGTAAATCCGCTGTAACACCAAATATCTTTATTTCCAAGATCTGACCTTACCCGCCGCAAAAGCTTAAGCACACACGGCTGATTTTCCGGTTCCAGCGGCTCGCCGCCTATAAGCGTCATACCGCGGATATAGCTTTTTGAAAGCGCACCTATGATTTCATCCTGAGTATCGGATGTGAACTCTTTACCATAATCGAAATCCCACGTCATGGAATTAAAGCAATCCGGGCAGTGATGACGGCAGCCGGACACAAAAAGTGATACTCTCACTCCTATGCCGTTCGCTATATCGCATTTTTTTATCTCGCCGTAATTCATATGTCCTCCAATTCTTCAAACCGTGCTTTTTTGTATAAAATTATTAATAAGGGACAGCATAAGCCGTCCCTTATTAAGTATCAGACAATAATCGGCTGTCAAATAAATGTTTACAGATGCAGTACCCGTTCTTTTATCTCCTGTGTTCTGCCCTGATTCCAAAATTGGGTGCCGATATATCCGCAGGTGCGGCGCGCTACATTCATTTTGGCCTGATCGCGGTTTTTACAATTCGGGCATTCCCATACAAGCTTTTTATCTTCCTCAACTATCTGTATTTCTCCGTCATAGCCGCAGACCTGACAGTAATCACTCTTTGTGTTGAGTTCCGCATACATGATATTGTCATAGATAAACTTCATGACCTCCATGACCGCGTCAAGATTATCGTTCATGTTGGGGACTTCTATATATGATATTGCGCCTCCGGGCGACAGCGCCTGGAATTTCGATTCAAGCGCAAGCTTTTCAAACGCATCTATCGGCTCTGTAACATGTATATGATAGCTGTTTGTGATATACGTCTTATCAGTTACGCCCTTGATGATTCCGAAACGCTTTTGCAGGCATTTGGCAAATTTATAGGTAGTACTTTCAAGCGGAGTGCCGTAAAGACTGTAATCTATATTCTCCGCGGCTTTCCATTTTGCGGTATACTCGTTGAGCTTGCGCATTATTTCAAGGCCGAGCTGTTTGCCTTCCTTCTCGGTAAGCTTTTTGCCTATCAGACTGTATACACATTCCCAGAGTCCTGCGTATCCAAGCGAGAGTGTCGAATATCCTCCGTGCAGATATTTGTCTATCGTCTCGCCGCTTTTTAAACGAAGCAGCGCACCGTGCTGCCACAATATCGGCGCCGCGTCTGACAAAGTGCCGGTAAGACGTTCATGCCTGCACTGAAGCGCTCTGTGACAAAGCTCCATACGCTCATCGAATATCTGCCAGAACCGCTCCATATCCTTATTGGCCGAAAGTCCGATATCAACAAGATTTACCGTCACAACTCCCTGATTAAACCTGCCGTAATACTTCGGTTTGCCGTTTTCATCTACATACGGTGTCAAAAAGCTGCGGCAGCCCATACAGGTATAACAGTTGCCGTTGCCGTTTTTATCTATCTTGTTCTGAAGCATTATCTTTTCAGATATATAATCAGGTACCATACGTTTTGCCGTGCATTTTGCAGCAAGCTTTGTAAGATAATAGTACTTGCTGTCGGGAGTTACATTATCCTCCTCAAGCACATATATCAGCTTGGGGAATGCCGGAGTTATCCATACACCGCTCTGATTCTTGACACCCTGACAGCGCTGATTCAACGTCTCTTCTATTATCATCGCAAGATCTGCTTTTTCCTGTTCGTTTCTCGCCTCGTTCAGGTACATGAAAACCGTGACAAACGGAGCCTGTCCGTTTGTTGTCATAAGTGTCACGACCTGATACTGAATAGTCTGCACGCCGCGGCGTATCTCATCGCGAAGCCTGTTCTCAACGATCTTATCCAGAATATCCTTTGCAACGCTCACTCCGGCGCTTTCAAACTCTTCTTTGACCTCTTTTGCTATCTTCTTTCTGCTTATATCCACAAACGGCGCAAGATGGGTAAGGCTTATCGATTGGCCGCCGTACTGGCTGGAAGCAACCTGCGCTATTATCTGCGTAGCGATATTGCACGCGGTCGAAAATGAATGCGGCTTTTCTATAAGCGTGCCGCTTATTACCGTACCATTCTGAAGCATATCCTCGAGATTTACAAGATCGCAGTTATGCATATGCTGCGCGAAATAATCCGCGTCATGAAAATGGATAATACCCTCGTCATGTGCAGACACTATATCCTGAGGCAGAAGTATCCTGCGCGTTATATCCTTGCTGACTTCGCCCGCCATGTAATCACGCTGTACGCTGTTTACAGTCGGGTTTTTATTTGAATTTTCCTGTTTTACCTCTTCGTTGTTGCACTCGATAAGCGTCAATATCTGGTCATCGGTCGTGTTGGATTTGCGCACAAGCTCGCGCGTATAGCGATATGTTATATATCTGCGCGCAACTGAAAAAGCACGCTGATTCATTATCTGGTCTTCGACCATATCCTGAATTTCCTCAACAGACAAAGATCTGTTCATATTCAGCGCCGCGTTTTCTACGTCCTCCGCTATACGTTTTATTTGTATTTCGCTCATCCGCTCACTTGGTATCACGCTCTCATTTGCCTTGGTGACCGCGATTTCTATTTTCCGTCTGTCAAACGGCACTTCCGTACCGCTTCTTTTAATGATTTTCATGTCGCCCTCCAAGCTTAACAGTTAATTTCTTTTTTTAGCATAAATAGAATATCACACTAAATATTGTATGTCAATAGTCTTTTTGACTAATATATATTGTGTTTTTTGGTAGTTTTGTCAAAAAACGCGGTTGTCTTTGGCACTAATAAGATAACTTTTTATAATATCTGTTGAATTTGGTTTAACCATTTGTTACAATATTAGTATTAACAAAACGGAGGCGGCTATGAAATATAATATTCTGGGCGTAAATGTCGATAATGCGACAATGGATGAAGCCGTAGATACGGTTTCTCAGTATCTTGGCAGCAAAGGCTGCAATATTGTAGTGACACCAAACGCCGAGATACTGCTCATGTGCGAAAACGATCATGAGCTTGCAGAGGCGATCCAAAAAGCGTCTTTTGTCTGTGCCGACGGAGTAGGTGTGCTTGCTGCCGCCAAAATACTGAAAACACCGCTAAAAGAAAAAGTTGCAGGCTGCGATCTGGGATATAATCTGCTTAAAGTTGCCGCAAAAAAGGAAAGTCCGGTATTCCTATTCGGAGCAAAGCCCGGTGTCGCGGAATGCGCGGCAAAAAATCTTTGTGAAAAAATCCCCGGACTTACGGTATGCGGTACCCGCGACGGTTATTTCACGCCCGATCAGAACGATGAAATTATAAATCAGATAAATGACAGCGGAGCCGATATATTGTGGGTATGTCTGGGAGCGCCCAAGCAGGAGAAATGGATGGCGGAAAACAAGGACAAGCTCAGAGTCAGCATAATGCTGGGCCTGGGCGGCAGTCTTGACGTATATGCCGGAAATGTCAGACGCGCACCCGATTTTATGATCAAATGCAAGGCTGAATGGCTGTACAGGCTTATGAAAGAACCATGGCGGTTTTCACGCATGATAAAAATCCCGCGGGTCGTAAAGCTCGCTAAACAGGAACTGAAAAGGAGAGAAAAAAATGCCGGAGCTTAAAGTAACACTTTTAACATACACGCCACAACCCCAGAAAATAATGGCAGCAGCTGCAAAGCTGTGCTATGCCCGCGCGGATATCGACACTGTTATGGACGGCCTTACCGAACAGAAAACCGAAAGTTTTATAGAGATGCTGTCCGGTCTGGGACATGAAAGTCCGATGGAGCATATGAACTTCACCTTCGGTATCGAAAACGTATCTCGCTCACTGTTGGCTCAGATCACCCGTCACCGTCATGCATCATTCAGCGTTCAAAGCCAGAGATACGTAAAAGAATTTGATTTTGAATTCATAACCCCGCCTCAGATAGCAGATAATACCGAAGCAAAAAAAATATATCTTGCGACAATGCAGGATATTGCCACTTCTTACAACACCCTTGCCGATATGCTGAAAAAAGCAAATATCGAGAGCGGAATGGACGAAAAATCCGCTGAAAAAAAGGCAATAGAAGACGCAAGATATGTACTTCCCAACGCTTGCACTACCAAAATGATAGTCACCATGAACGCAAGATCTCTTATGAACTTTTTCAAACTGCGCTGCTGCAACCGTGCGCAGTGGGAGATCCGTGAGCTTGCTTTCCAGATGCTGATGCTGGTAAAACAGGTCGCGCCGGCAGTTTTCCGTG
Organism: uncultured Clostridia bacterium; assembly: GCA_944387905.1. Classification (GTDB taxonomy): domain Bacteria; phylum Bacillota; class Clostridia; order Oscillospirales; family QAKW01; genus RGIG9041. Next base: position 1,196 of record CALXGU010000112.1, on the reverse strand, counting down.
ATGCGGGTCCGTCCTGTGTCCGCGGAGCTTGCTCAGAGGGTAAAATGAGCTGCAATAAAGCACAGGAAGTACGAGAAAAGTTTAAAAAGGCGGGTAAGTAATATGCCTCTTATTGTAATAGAGGGTCTGGACGGCAGCGGCAAAGCCACTAACGCCGCCATGCTTGAACAAACACTCAAACAAAGCGGCAAAAAAGTGCGCAAAATATCTTTTCCGGATTACGACAGTGATTCATCAGCGCTCGTAAAAATGTATCTTTCCGGCAAATTCGGCTCAAAGCCCGATGACGTCAACGCTTATGCCGCTTCCGCTTTCTATGCTGTCGACAGATACGCAAGCTATAAATCGGTATGGGAGCAGGATCTAAAAAACGGGGTATGGATAATAGCCGACCGCTATACTACCTCAAACGCTGTACATCAGGCTTCAAAGCTTGACGGCAAAGCCCGCGACGATTACCTTGATTGGCTCTATGATTTTGAATTTACGAAACTGGGGCTGCCGCGTCCCGATATTGTGATTTATCTTGATGTTTCGCCGGAAATATCACAGCGTCTGATAGCAGGCAGATACAAAGGCGACGAATCCAAAAAAGATATTCATGAGAAGGATACAAAGTATCTTGAAAAAAGCCGGGCTGCAGCATTGTATGCCGCAAAAAAACTGGGCTGGCAGGTGGTCTGTCCCTGTTCCGGGAGGAATATGCTTTCTCCGGCTGAAGCTTTTAAACTGGTATATGATAAATTGAAGGATTTTTATGGAGATAGACTTTCACAAAATATCAACTGACGATAAAAAATTTACTGATAGAATTTTAAAAAATTCTGATATAAGATTCTGCGAATATACATTCGGTAATATGTACTGTTGGGGAAGTGCCGCGGGTCTTGAAATTTTTGCCGCTGATGACCTGATCGTATTCGGTTATCCTAAGCTTCATAAATTTTACATGCCCATAGGCAGCAGCGATGCTGTGAAATATGCATTGAATTTCCTGGACTGCTCATTTTCAAAGCTCAAACTGCTCTCGCTGTCCGAGAAAGACAAACATATGATCGAGGAATGCCTTGGCGGCAAGTTCGACTTTTCTGAAGATACACGGGCTTTTGATTATATTTATGAGTCGGAAAAACTGCGTTTGCTGACCGGCAAAAAACTTGCTTCAAAACGTAATCACATAAACGCATTTTTGGCTG
>CALXGU010000111.1 GCA_944387905.1 uncultured Clostridia bacterium | reverse complement strand
ATCAGGATTTTTAGGTGCCGGTAAAACGACTCTTATAAAAAAAATAGTCGCAGATGCGTTAGGCGCAGAAAAAATCGTTATAATTGAAAATGAATTTGGAGAAATAGGTATTGACGGAGGTTTTTTAAAAGACACCGGTATTACAGTAACCGAAATGAACAGCGGCTGTATTTGCGGTTCACTTTCCGGAGACTTTTCCAAAGCTCTTGAAAAGGTTATTATTGAATATTCTCCTGACAGAATAATTATCGAGCCGTCAGGTGTCGGCAAGCTTTCGGATGTTATCACCGCCGTAAAAACTGTTTTGAATGATAATGTAAAGTTAAACAGCTTTTCAACTGTTGCAGATGCTTCTCGTTTTAAAGTTTACCATAAAAACTTCGGTGAGTTTTTTGACAATCAAATAATAAGTGCAAAAACAGTTATTTTGAGCCATACAGACGGTTTGCCTGAAGAAAAGATAAATTCATGTACCGATGTTATCAAATCTTTGAATCCGAATGCTGTTATTTCTGTTACATCATGGGAAAAAGTGACAGGAAAACAGCTGTTAGATGCGATAGAATCGGATAATGAGCATTTTATAAAAGCTTTGATAAGCGCTGACAATATCCACGATCATGAGCATGGCGATGAATGTGACTGTAGTTGTCATGACCATCATGATCATCACGAGCACAAGCATCACCATGAGGATCACGACCACGAGCACCATGAGCATCACGACCACGAGCACCATCACGAAGAATGCGAATGCGGCTGCCATAATCATCATGAGCACGGCCATCACCACGCAGACGAGGTGTTTACAAGTTGGGGAAAGCAAACATCTAAAAAATTCAGTAAAGCTGAACTTGAAACTATCCTCAACCGTCTTGAAGATAATAAAGTATACGGCGATATTTTACGTGCAAAAGGAATTGTTGTATCCGAAAATGGTGAATGGATCCATTTTGACTATGTGCCCGGGCAGCCAGATATCAGAAACGGCGGCGCTGATATAACTGGCAGAGTCTGCGTTATCGGTGCTAAAATTAATGAAAAAGAGCTTGAAAAGCTTTTTGACTAAGGAGATTATATTCTTTTATGGAAATGCCTGTATATCTTTTTACCGGATTTCTCGATGCCGGAAAAACAAAGTTTATCCAAGAGACTCTTGAAGATCCGCGCTTTTACGACGGAGAACGCACGCTTGTGATTTTATGTGAAGAGGGAGAGGTTGAATATGAACCTTCAAAATTTCCGTCTGACAGCGTGTTTTTCCATACTATTGAAAGTAAAGATGATCTTACCTCTCAACAAATGATCAGTCTGCAAAAAAAATATCGTATGCAGCGTGTTCTTATCGAATATAACGGAATGTGGGAATTGAACCTATTATATGAAAATTTGCCTGATAACTGGCTGATTTACCAGGAGATGCTTTTTGTTGATGCCTCTACTTTTTTTGTGTATAACGCAAATATGAGAAATCTTGTCGCGGATAAAATGAAAACATGTGAAACAGTTATTTTCAACAGAGTTGAAAAACACAGCGACTTAATGAAGTATCATAAGGAGGTACGCACATTCAGCAGAAGCGCTGGAATCATCTATGAATACACAGACGGTGAAATAGAATATGATGAGTTTGCCGATCCTCTGCCTTTTGATATAAATGCAGAAATAATTGAGATTCAGGATAAAGATTTTGCAATTTGGTATAGAGATTTAATGGAAGAGTCCGAAAAATACAATGGCAAAACAGTATGCTTTAAAGGTCTAATCGGTAAAGACAAAGCAATGGCGCCAAACACTTATATAGTCGGCAGACACATAATGACGTGCTGTGCCGAAGACATAACCTTCGGCGGACTGGTCCTTTTGTATAACGGAAAAGAACAGTTTAAAACACGTGACTGGGTATATGTAAATGCTGTTGTAAAATTAGAATATAACGGAATATACGAATCAAAAGGACCTGTTTTACACTCACAAAGTCTTGAACTCTCACTTGCTCCCGAGCAAGAGCTTGCTACATTTTATTAATAAAATCAAGCCGTATGCGTTAGCATACGGCTTGATTTAATTTCCTGATATCAATAACATTTTATTTTCAGTAATTATACTGTTATCAAGTGTATTATCTCGTTTTATTATATCTACAGACGTATGATATTTTTTGGCGATATCCCACAGATCCTCTCCCTTATCGGCATAATACAGAATAAATTTTGAGCCGAAACATGCGCTGGAATCTTCGCTTTTTTCTATATTGTCGATCACTGTATATTTATTGCTTGAAAATACAAGCACATTAAAAAGCATATCCGCTTTGAATTCCAAGGTCGTTTCATCAGGCATTGTATAATTTATATTTTCGGCACAGACAACAGCCTCACATCTCATGGTACTGTCGTTTTTTGTAAAAGCTCTTTCTATACTGAACGGTACGGATTTATCGGTAAATCTGTATTCATCATTATTAGCGGCGTATATGCTTACGTTGATATCACCTTCAATGATCAACGACCCGTCACAGTATGATATATTTTTAACTACCGGTTTCAACATCACGTCACATATTCTTGCGTCTTGCAGATCAATTTCAACGTTATTTTTTACTGATTCGGAAAACATTATACTGTCTGACAATGATTCAATATTTATCTGAGCTGTCTGAGTCTGAAGATCAAAAGTTCGTGAATATACATCTTTTAACAGTTTGATCTGTGTATCATTGTATGCGCTGACTTGTGCTCTGGCATCAATCTCTATATTTATCATGTTTGACTGATCCGATATATCACAGCGTATACTTATAATTTCACACTCTGCTTCGCCATGACCGTCCTCTACCGCGCCGTCAACATCAACTATCTCGTTAAATGGTATGACTGTCTGTGCCGATTCAAGATCATTGATCATTTCTCCGGTTGTGTAAAGACAATCAATGACCGCCTCTCCTTTTATAATAACTTTATCATTTATCACTTTTATTTCACTGACTGATATGCATCCGTCACATTTGATTATATCTACAACAGGCATCGCCAGCTCTATTTCCGAGCTTATTCGAACATCGGCTTCTCCGCTGTTTATATATGTACATGCCTGTACGGTGTCAAACAGCGTTTCTACATCGCAGTCCTCAATACCCTCTATTATACTTGTCTGTGCATTTCCTGTCACCTTTGCGGCTATACCAATAACCGCCTTTACGCTTATTCTGCGTGAATTCTGCAGCCGGCAGCTTACATTCGATGTCCGCATTTTTATTTTTATTCTGTATGCTGAAAGCTGTTCTTTCAGCATGCAAGTTTGTGTGAAAGACGTCGATTCTATGATAGACCTGACAGCTCCTGTCTGTTGATCGGCATATATAACATTGACTGTGCATACGCCTTCTATGATAAGCCTGTCACCGTCTATGGTCTTTGAGCTTATAACAGGCTGTACATCGCATTTTAATATCCTGACAGCCTCTGCACAATAATCGGGTATGACAATATCAAAATCAATTTTTTCCTCAGAAAAGCTTTCATAAACCGTTTTACACGAATAAATATTATTTTTGATTATATTGCAGTCCATAGCTATCTCCGTTCCGCCGTATTTATGGCATATTCTTTATTCAATTTATATTTATTTTTTATTCAAAATATTACCGTTGTTTTTTCAAAAAATAAAAAAGTCTTGTAATTTTCAAAAAATATATTATAATAGGAATGTTTTTAGAATTTGACATTCCGGCTGAGGAGTATTATGGAAAAAATAACAAGCTCTCAAAACAAAACAGTCAAAAATACAGTAAAGTTAAAACAGGCAAAGCAGCGTCACGAGTGCGGTCTGTTTATTGCAGAAGGCATCAAGCTTATACGCGAACTTGTTAGTGCTCAGTACAAAATAAGGTACTGTTTTGTAAACGAAAAAGCAGATCTATCAGAACTTCCGGCTGCTATTGACTGCAATACTGTCTTTATATCACCGCAGAATGTCATGCAAAAAATATCGTCTTTCACTACTCCTCAAGATTTTATCGCTGTTTGCGAAATTAAAGAAACCGATATTATTGATACAGACGATATTTTTATACTTGTACTTGATAATATTCAGGACCCATCTAATATCGGAGCAATCCTGCGCTCTGCCGAAGCGTTCGGTGTAAAAACCGTAGTCCTGAGCGTTGACTGTTGTGACCCGTATTCCCCAAAAGCTCTCAGAGCTGCAATGGGCAGCACATTCAGACTCAAACTCATACGAACGCAGCTGACAGACTTTTTAAATTATAAAAAGAAACAAGGGTATGATATTATCGGTACAGGTCTTGATAAGAATTTTAAAACCATAGATAAACTTTGCCAATCATATAAAAAAGCTGTTGTAATCGGCAATGAGGGAAACGGTATTTCCAGCGAAATCATGCAGATCTGCAGTTTTGGAATGTATATACCCATGGATGGAAAAAACGAATCACTTAATGCGGCGGTAGCCGCTTCAATAATATTGTGGGAGAACAAAAGACAAAACAATGAATGAAAATCATATTCTATGGATTTGGCTCAAAACCGCACTTAATGACAGAAGCCTTAAGACCTACAAAATCTATAAAGCAATGGGAAATATCAATTCGATATACTCTTGCACCGAAAAAGATCTTGAAAATCTCGGGTTTTTGACAGATAAAGACAAAAACATGATTTTGGATAAAGATCTTACTGCCGCAACTCAGACATACCGTCTTTGCAAAGCCAACTCTATCGGCATAACAACTATTGAAGATGAAGACTATCCCGAATTGTTAAAACAAATCGACAACCCTCCGTGCGTGCTGTTTTATTATGGCAATTATGAAAAAGCTTTCTCAAAGCCATGTATTACTATTGTAGGAACAAGAGACTGCACAACCTACGGTGAGGTCACCACGACATATATAAGCGGCATGCTTGCCGCGTGCGGATTTACTATTGCCTGCGGAGTAGCCAAAGGTATAGACTCCATCGCAATGGAAAGCGCTGTCAAATCCGACAGAAGCGTTATTATGGTTCTTCCTGACGGACTTATTGCAACCAATTACGCAAATAAGTATAAATTTAAAAATATACGATATAATGGTGTTGTAATATCAGAGCATCTGCCGAATGAAAAGACAAGTAAATATGCATATCATGAACGCAACAGAATACTGAGCGGCTTGTCTTTGGGTACAATCGTTACACAAGCTCCTCAGGCAAGCGGCTCACTTATTACGGCAGGATACGCCGCCGATCAGGGCAGAGATGTATTTGCTGTGCCGGCTAATATCGATATGGTCCAATCCAAGGGTTCAAATTTGCTTATCAAAGACGGCGCAACTCCTATTCTGGGTTATGAAGACGTTCTTGAAACATATCTTCCCAAGTATAAAGATGTTTTGATTAAATGTTCTGAAAAAGAACAAATAAACTTACTTAAAAAGTCAGAAGAAGATCAATTTTTGAAAGCTGAGGATTTTAAACGTGTTATTATAAAACAGCTGGATGAGGATGAGCAGAAAGTATTTGCTCTTATGAGTCACAGAGAAGTGACTGCCGATTACATAATCGATCGTACAAATATCCCCGTTTCTCAGGTTTTGGGGATCATATCTTCACTGGAAGCTAAGGGCGCAATTGTCAGCTGTCCCGGA
>CALXGU010000110.1 GCA_944387905.1 uncultured Clostridia bacterium | reverse complement strand
CCTGCGGCGTATGGTTTTATTGCTGCAGCCAATAACGCGCATTGCAAACGCCACATTTTCATACACGGTCATTGTTTCTATGAGCCTGAAATCCTGGAATACAACGCCCATGCTTCTGCGAAGCATGGGTATTTTTCTGTCTTTCATTTTATTCACGTTAAAATCATTTACAATAATTTTACCGCTTGAATGTCGTTCTTCTCTCAAAAGAAGTTTTATAATAGTGCTTTTTCCGGCACCGCTTGGGCCTATAATAAAAACAAATTCCCCATCTTTAATTTCAAAACTAACGCCGTTTAGTGCGTTTGTTCCGTTGGGATAATTTTTATATACATCATCAAATAAAATCATAGTCTGCCTTTATTTTTAAAATTTAGTAGGATTTGAAACAAGATAGCGCTTGACCATAAGAGCGACTTTAAAAACAATTGCGTGATCAAATCTTCTCAGATCCAAGCCTGTAAGTTTTCTTATTTTTTCAAGACGATATACAAGAGTATTTCTGTGTACAAACAGCTTTCTTGATGTTTCTGATACATTCAGGTTGTTTTCAAAAAATTTCTGTATAGTAAACAAAGTCTCATAATCGAGTGACTCTATCGAGCCTTTTTTAAATATCTCTGATAAAAATGTCTCACACAGCGTAGTCGGGAGCTGATAAATAAGTCTGCCTATTCCGAGATTATCATATGTCATTATATGATTTTCGGTATCAAAAATTTTACCTACCTCCAATGCCACCTGAGCATCATTAAAGGATCTTGGCAAGTCACGTATATTGTCAACGATCGTACCGATCCCGACATATGCTTTTATATAAAGCTCAGAGCTTATAATATCGATTATGCTCTTTGCAAGCTTTTCAAGGTCTTTATTGTCGTTTGTATCTTTGACTTCTTTTACAAGCACAAGATCAGTTTCATTTACATTTATTATAAAGTCCTTTTGCTTGTCCGGAAACAGGCTTTGCAAAATATCATATGCAGATACGTCGCTTTTTTCCGAGAGTCTGATAAGTATTGCGACACGGAATGCGTCAGATTCAAAATGCAATTCTCTTGCCTTTATATACACATCCCCGGGAAGTATATTATTCAGAATAACATTTTTCACAAAATTATTTTTATCGAATTTTTCGTCATAGTACTGCTTTATATTTGCAAGAGCAATTACAATAAGCGAAATATACTTTTCCGACAGCTCGTCCTCGCCTTCAACAAATGCGATATATTCGAATCCTGGTGCCTGAACAATGGGCTTATATGTATATCCGTCGTCTTTAACTGTATCAAGGGTAGAATTTATAAATGACAACACATTATCATGCTTCTCCCCGATTTTTATCAGATCACTGCATGCAACAACAATGCCGTTCTCGTCTAAAACTCCAACTGTTCTGTCGATACTTTCCTTTAACTGATATACTACTCCTTGAAAAAATCTGTTGGACATTTTGTTATCCCCCTACATATAACTTTTCACAACAGTATTTTATAACAAAAGAACTGCGATTTCAACAGTTATTTTATAAATTTTTTGTTAAACCTGCACAACGCCGCTAAAAACAAAGCATTTTTTAGAACGTTTATTGATTTTTTGCCGAATTTATATTGTGCAACATGCTTAATTTACATACCTTTTTCTTGTATATCAAATTAAAACAGGCGTCTTAATTGACGCCTGTTTTTCATTTAGTTTATAATTGTTTTCTGTGTTTCTTTATCAAACAGATGAACATGCTCCAAACTGAGAACGATTTTAATGTTCTCGTCAGCTTTTGCCGTTGTAGTTGGGGCAACCTTTGCGGTAAGCTTTTCTCCGTCAACATCCAGATAAAGGAATGTCTCTGCACCCATAAGCTCTGTTACTTCTACTTTTGCTTCTACCACATAATCAGGCATTGATTCAAGATATCTTTCTTCATCATGAACATGTTCAGGACGAATACCGAATATAATTTCCTTACCTACATATGACTTTACATCATCATTTATTTTAGAATCAGGAAGCTTAAGCGAATTATTTTTGAACTCAAGATAGATATCGCCTGACTTTTCAGTAAGAACTGCATCTACAAAATTCATCTGAGGAGATCCGATAAATCCGGCCACAAACATATTACAAGGATATTTGTAAAGTTTATTCGGAACATCTACCTGCTGAATAAATCCGTCTTTCATAACAACGATTCTTGTTGCCATGGTCATAGCTTCTGTCTGGTCATGCGTAACATAAATAAATGTAGTTTCAAGATTATGATGGATTTTTGCAAGCTCTGTTCTCATCTGTGCACGAAGCTTTGCATCCAAGTTTGAAAGAGGCTCGTCAAGCAAGAAGACCTTAGGCTCACGAACTATCGCACGGCCGAGAGCAACACGCTGACGCTGACCGCCTGAAAGCGCCTTGGGCTTTCTGTCAAGAAGATGGCTTATATCAAGGATTTTAGCAGCCTCTTCAACGCGGCGCTTTATTTCATCCTTTGGCGTTTTTCTCAATTTAAGTCCAAATGCCATATTATCAAAAACAGTCATATGAGGATAAAGAGCATAGTTCTGGAAAACCATTGCGATATCTCTGTCCTTAGGAGCTATATCATTAACGATTCTGTCGCCGATATACAGTTCTCCTTCAGTGATTTCCTCAAGACCGGCAATCATTCTCAGTGTTGTAGATTTACCACAACCTGAAGGGCCGACCAAGACGAGAAACTCCTTGTCCTCTATTTCAAGGTTGAAATCTGAAACAGCAACAACGCCGCCCGGATATCTTTTATATATGCCTTTTAATGATAAGCCTGCCATTTATTGTTCCTCCATGGTTTATTAAAAATGATTACTATACTACTATAACATAATTTTAAAAAAAATCAAATATTTTTTTATACAAATTTAAACGATACTTTTTGTACATCTTACACAATTATGTGGGTCAAAAAAATTATCATGAGTTATTTTTGTTGATTTCGTTCAAAAAAAGTTCATATTCTTCATCAGTAAGGCGCCGATATTCTCCTTCTTTAAGTTGCGGATCCAAATCAACTTTACCTATCGAAACACGTTTTAACTCTATGACCTCGTTTCCCAGAGTCTTGAACATTCTTTTTATTTGATGGAATTTGCCTTCCGATATTTTCAGCAAGCATTTGCATTCAGATACAGCTTCAAATATTGCAGGTTTACAGACATATCCGTCTTCAAGTTTTATTCCGATTTCAAACGCCTGTTTATAGCCTTCAAAATTATCATGCGCAAGAGTCACTTCATATGTTTTAGCTACATGTTTTTTTGGCGCCAAAAGACAATGAGCAAACTGCCCGTCATTAGTTATAAGCAAAAATCCAGTGCTGTCTTTATCTAGTCTGCCCGCTATAAATAAATCTGAATATCTATCTTTCTGTGCAAGCAAATCAAGTGCTGTTTTGGTATGCCTGTCCATTGTTGCGCTGAGAACACCTTTAGGTTTATTCATCATAATATAAATGTATTTGGTATATTTTAGTATTTTCCCGTCTAACTGCACTATACTTGTATTTTCATCGATCTGCAATGCTGATGAAACTACCCTTACATTATCGGCAAGCACTTTGCCTGCCGATATCAATCGCCTTGCCTGAGTTCTTGTTATATTTATAGTATCACAAATATATTTATCTATTCGCATATGTGCGTTTAAAATCGATAGATTTTACTCCTTTACAAAACCATGTACAAATCCGCCCAGAGTTGTTGATGAAATATCTCCGCCTATTACTTTATCATTGTATACGATGACATTTGCAACTACCTCATCTTGTGAATCCTCATAATTCAAAACCTTATAAGTATATTTTTTAACACGATAACTTTTGAATTTGGATAAATCAAAACCGGAAAGCTTCTGATACTCATTATACTTTTCATATTCTGAGCTGAATTCCTCCGGTATAACTATCTCTTGTATCTGAACCGGCTTTTCCGAAACATTATATCCATATGCGTTCAAAAACGCAATATGTTCTTCGATAGACTTTGCAGATGTACTGATATTACTGCTAAGTACATCGCGTGCCGGCCGAGGAACGACAACACATACCACGGCTATTAAAAGACACAGTGCTGCTGCCACTCCCAGCACCTTTTTCTTATCAAGTCTTAACGATACGATATACATTAATATGCACGACCTTTTCGGATTACTTTGATATATTCTATTCAAGGTCCGCAATTATTATTACATACACAAAAACTATTATTTTTTTCTTGCACCGATTTTATTTTCGGCATTTTGCAGCAAATTAAACAGCGATGCGCTGAGAACAGGATATATATTTTTCAAATATTCTTCATTCATATTTAAAAAATTGTTTTCACTTGATGTTTGGCATATTATGGAAAGCTGTTTCTGTATTTGGGCCTCACATCTGTTCATTTCCGCATCGGACATATATGAATAGCAGTTATTGTCCGCTCCGAAAAAAATCGGTGAATTATCAGGGTTAGAATTATATAACATTCTGAACATTTTGTATACACTTATCCCCAGATATCCGGAGACCTCGTTTATCAGAGTTTTATCCCCTGATTTTGCGAGAATATCCATTATTACCGCTACAGAATTACATATAAGCTTTTTATTCAGAACAGACAACATGCTTTTTATTCCGCTGTTGCCAACACCGGATGCGTCTTCGTCGGAAAGTTCCTCCAATGATATTGTCATTCCGTGCTTATCATAGCTTCTGCCGAGAAGATAATCAGCAGTCACTCCGTAATATTCTGCTGCACGCACCAAAAACAAAAGACCGCATTCCCTGATACCTCGTTCATAATGCGACAGCAGTGACTGGGATACTCCCAAATCTTTTGCCGCCTGTTTTTGGGATACGCCCTTTTCTTTTCTTAAATGGGTCAATACTCTTGAAAAATCAGATAATTCCATTTTAAACTCCTGTTATATGTCAAGGATTTTCATAAAAGATTTTGTATTTTCACCTGTCATTCCTTTGCCGAAAATCGCAGTACCTACAACGATTACATTTGCTCCCGCATCAAGCACTTGTTTTACATTTTCAAATGTTATTCCGCCGTCAACTTCTATATCGAATTTCAAATTATGCTCCTGTCTGTAATCTCTGAGCCATTTGATTTTTTCTATCATGGTTGGCATGAATTTCTGGCCGCCGAAACCGGGCTCTACTGTCATCACCAATACAGTATCAACAGTATCAAGTAATTTTTCGATTTTTCTTATATCTGTAGAAGGCTTTATTGATATACCTGCTTTTTTTAAACTTTTATGCACAAGTTCTATTGCCTCTTCCGGATCATTTGTACTTTCATAATGAATTGTTATTATATCTGCTCCGCTTGAAGCAAATTCTTTTATATAGCGCTGCGGATCAACTATCATCAAATGTACATCAAAGATACAGTCAAACCGGTTTCGAAGACTTTGGATAACAGGAAATCCGATTGTTATATTTGGAACGAATAAACCGTCCATTACGTCTATATGTATATACTGAGCACCGTTTTTTACACATTCAGATACATCACGCTCCAAATTGAGAAAATCTGCTGCCAGAATAGATGGTGACAAATAATTCATACCTTTTTACTTCCTGCTATCTTTTGTTTCAAAAAATATAAAAGGACGGTCTGCGAGGACCGCCCAATATATTAATCAGTCAAT
>CALXGU010000109.1 GCA_944387905.1 uncultured Clostridia bacterium | reverse complement strand
GGTACAGAAATAATGCGCAGGTTTTGACTTTTCAGAATTTGGTATGATTCGGCGCAGTCAAAAGTCTTAAAATATCACGGGCACTCTCAGTATTTATATTTTTTTCTGGCAAGCGGATTTTTTCTTTGGAGTATTCTTTGATAAGCGGCGTATATTTTTTCTGGCAAGCGGATTTTTTCTTTGGAGTATTCTTTGATAAGCGGCGTTTGAATAAAGCTACTTATCACATCTGCCCTGCTGGATACTGCGGGAAATCGAGTCCGCAAGTCTCATAGCAGCCAGTACATCGGCTGGTGAAATTTCAAAAGGCATATTTGACATAGTATCCTGATCGGAACACGCCAGTTTTGCGGCTGATAAAAGTCGTTCATCATCGACATTGGCAAGACCGAGCTCATAAAGTGTTGTCGGCAGACCTATTTTTCTGCAGAAAAGCACTATTTTTTCAAATTCTTCATCGGAAGCATTTTCAAGCGCAAGCTGAGTCAATACCCCGAAAGTTACTTTTTCGCCGTGGAGCATATGATGACATTCATTTAGAGATGTCAGACCGTTATGGACGGCATGGGCCGCCGCAAGTCCTCCGCTTTCAAAGCCGATTCCGCTCAGATACGTGTTTGCCTCAACTATCCTTTCCAGTGCGGGCGTACAGCATTTTTGCTTGACTGACAGCAGCGCTTTTCTACCGTCCGTCAGCAGAGTGTCACGGCAAAGCTTTGCAAGAGTGACAGCGGCCATGGAACACTTTCCTCCCGCCATCGTTTGACTTGAGGATCTGAGACATGCCCGAGCCTCATAATATGTCGCAAGAGCGTCACCCATACCGGATGCCAGAAACCGTGCCGGAGCTTGTGCGATTATCTGTGTGTCTGCCACGACAATATCCGGATTTTTAGGCAGTGGCAGATACTTGTCGAAACTGCCGTCATCATTATACAGTACAGACAGCCGGCTGCACGGCGCGTCGCTTGATGCGGCTGTGGGTACTATAACCGTCTGCAGCTGCAGACGGTATGCAGCGGCTTTTGCGCAATCTAGTGTTTTACCTCCGCCGATACCGATGATTATATCGCACTCACCGATGGATTTACAGTGTCTTTCTATTTCCCGTTCACTGCATTCCCCTGAAAATACCGACATTTCAAAGCCCGCTCCCGCCGCTTCAAAACCGGAGCTTATATTCTCCTTGTAGTTTTCATAAATGAATTTATCAATAATTATATACGCTCTTTTACAGCCGAGCTTCAAGCAGCATCCGTAAAGCCTGCTTATCTGACCGGGTCCCTGTATATAGCTCCCGGGCGATGCAATGATTGTAAGCATAAAATTTCATCCTTTCATTTTTTATAATATTATGGTAATTTTTTCTCGTTTTATTAAAAATAGTAACGAATTAATTCAAGTTTGTGCTGTTGATAATGATAATGTAAGCAGTCAAGGCGCGCGGGTGTCTTTTGGCGCGCAAAAACAAAGCGGCATTTGAAGGCTCGGGCTTTGTCATCTGTGCGGTATGCGCCGCGATGTGCGCGCGGGTGTTTTGGCGCGCAAAAACAAAGCGGCATTTGAAAGCTTGTGCTTTGTCATATGAGCAGGATGCGCCGCGATGTGCGCGCGGGTGTTTTGGCGCGCAAAAACAAAGCGGCATTTGAAGGCTCGGGCTTTGTCATCTGAGCGGTATGCGCCGCGATGTGCGCGCGGGTGTTTTGGCGCGCGCGAGTTACTCCCCCTCAATCCCAATTAACAGTCATTTTATTTTTTTATATCGCAGCTTTTTTATTCGTTTTACTTTACCTTTTCTCTCGGCGCTGGTTTGTAATGAGTTTGTGTCGCTGTGATGTTAAAATCTCTCAAAATAAGTTCAGTCCGCGTTTTAAAACGCGGACTGTTGTTTATATCTATGCCAGCTGTCTGCCCATTATAACGCCCATTACAGACGCCATCATAAGCCCTCGCGTCCAGCCTGACGAATCTCCCAGACAATGCAGACCTTTTACGCTCGTATTGAGATTTTCGTCCATCTTTATCTTATTGCTGTAAAATTTCAGCTCGGGAGAATACAGAAGCGTCTCACATGAAGCAAATCCCGGAACAACATGATCCACAGCCTGGATAAAGTTAATTATATTGGTCATGGCCCGGTATGGCATTGCCGCTGTTATATCTCCCGCAACGGCGTCCGGAATGGTAGGACGTACATTTGAAAAATTGAGTTCCTTTTCCCAGGTGCGTTTGCCGTCAAGTATATCTCCGTAACGCTGGACAAGAATATGTCCGTCTCCGAGCATATTGGTTAATTCTCCTATCTTCTGCGCATACGCTATCGGCTGATTGAAAGGATACGTAAAGTTATGGGAGACAAGTATCGCAAGATTTGTATTGGAGGATTTGAGATCCTTATATGAATGGCCGTTTACGACGGCAAGATTGTTGTCATAATTTTCCTGACTTACAAACCCGCCCGGATTTTGACAGAAGGTACGTACCTTATTGCGGAACGGATTGGGATAACCGATGAGCTTTGACTCATACAGTACCTCGTTTACCTCCTCCATGACTTCGTTTCTGACCTCGATCCGGACTCCTATATCTACTGTTCCCGGCTTATGCGCGATTTGGTGGTTTTCACACACCTTTTCAAGCCAGTCCGCGCCCTTTCTTCCCGTTGCGACCACGATATTGTCCGCGTATATTTCCATTTTGTCGCTGCCGGAATTTTTTTCGATCTTTACTCCGATGCATCTGTCGCCGTCAAGGATTATATCGTTACAGTTATAATTGAAAAGTATCTCCACTCCGCTGTCAAGCAGAAATTTTTCCAGCCGTGCATAGATCTCCTGTGCCTTTTCGGTGCCCAGATGACGTATCGGACAGTCCACCAGCTTAAGACCTGCCTGTATTGCTTTTTTCCTTATCTCCTTGATTTTTTCCGGGTTCGATACTCCCTCTATTTTATCGGTAGCGCCGAACTCCAGATATATCTTATCCGCGTAATCGATGGTCTCCTGAGCGCGCTGCGCGCCGATCAGCTCCGGAAAGTCTCCTCCGACCTCATAATTCAGCGACAGCTTGCCGTCGGAAAATGCACCCGCTCCGGAAAAACCCGTTGTTATATGACAATACGGCTTGCAGTTCATACACTTATGCGTTTTCGACTTGGGGCAGCTGCGCTTTTCTATCGCATTGCCTTTTTCTATCATAAGTATTTTCTTTTTACTTTTACGCTTTATCATCTCTATTGCCGTAAATATGCCGGCAGGTCCGGCTCCGACAATTATTACATCATACTTATGCATTTTTTATGCTCCTTTTTGTCTTTTTTACAGGTCAATTATATACCAATCTCTCCTTATTGTCTATACCTTGTTTAAATTTCAATATATATTACTATAATTATATATAGTATATATTATATAGTTATTGCAAAATGTAAAAATTTGTGTTATAATTTTTTATGTATAAATTTTAAGGAGAATTAACATGGATTCATTTAGTGATGTATGGGAAAAAACGTTATCTGTGATTCGTGAAAGGATAACTATAACCTCATATGAAAGCTGGATCAAGCTTCTGCGTCCGATAAGATTTGAAAATGAAACTGCCTATCTCTACGCTCAGTCAAATTTTCAAAAGGTTCTTATCAATAATAAATTCAAAGGTGAAATAGAATTTGCTCTTACTCAGGTCATGGGCTTTGATGTCACGGCTGTTATTCTTTCTGAAGAAGACGTCAGCAGAAAAGTTGCGAATTCTCGCAAAATTCAAAATGAAGATGATATCAAATTCGACGAAAATGACCTGGGAAATTTAAACAAAGAACTTACTTTTGAAAACTTTGTAGTCGGCGATGAAAATAAATTTGCGCATGCCGCGTCTATTGCCGTTGCCAATAATCCCGCGGGCGCCTATAACCCGTTTTTTATCTACGGTAAATCAGGGCTCGGAAAAACTCACCTTCTTTGCGCTATCGCAAATGAGATAAAGAAAAATCGTCCCGATTCCACTATTATGCTTGTCAAGGGCGAAGAATTCATGAACGAAATAATCCAGGCTATAAGAAACAATCAGCAGGCGGAATTCCGTAACAAATACCGCTATGTAGATGTTTTTCTGGTTGACGATATCCAGTTTATAAGCGGCAAGGTCTCTACCGAGCTCGAATTTTTCCATACCTTCGAAACTCTGTACGAGGCAAAAAAACAAATAATTGTAACATCAGACCGTCCGCCTAAGGATATGGCTACTCTTGAGGACAGGCTAAAGACAAGATTTGAGTCAGGCCTTATTGCTGATATACAGCCTCCCGAATTCGAAACACGCGTCGCTATCATCAAACGCAAAGCTGAATCTCTGAATCTCAACCTCTCGGACGATATTGTCTCATATATCGCTACTAAACTCAAAAATAACGTAAGAGAACTTGAAGGCGCTGTCAAAAAAATAAAAGCTTATTCTCTTATTTTCAGCGATCAGCCGCCTTCTATCGGCATCATTCACAATGTCATTCAGTCTGTTATCAAAGAAAACGTGAATACGGCTGTTACTCCGGAAATGATCATAGACCATGTCTCACGTTATTACAACATTTCTAAAGATGATATCTACAGCACCAAACGAAAGGCGGAAATTTTGCTGGCACGTCAGGTCGCTATGTATATAACCCGAGAAATGACCGATACTTCTCTGTCTCTTATCGGCGACGAATTCGGCGGCAAAAATCATTCTACCGTTCTCCACTCCATTAAACAAATAGAATCCAAAATAGAAATGGACTCCAAATTCAAACAGATAATCAACGAAATGATGGAAAATATCAAAAAAGAATTTTAAACGAAGTTTTAAACATATTTTTAAAAGTTTTCAACTGTTTCAAAAATGAGATATTCATGATTTATGACTCTGTTCAAAAATATATTTTTTTCAACATGTTTTTGAAAAAGCTGTCAACATTGGATTTTAAGCTGTAACGGATATTTTAAACAGTTTTAAACATTTGAACGGACTCTGCTTCTATTACTTCTTTAAAGTTTAGAAAAGAAAGGAAATGAAAATGAATTTTGTTTGTCAGAGAGACATGCTCTCAGATGTTGTCAATATAGTTTCAAAAGCCGCATCTGTAAAATCAACCATAACCGCTCTTGAGGGTATCAAGGCCCAGGTGGAAGACGGAAAAATAAAACTGTCGGCATATGATTTCAATATTGCCATATCCGCCGTTTGTCCCGCAAATACAATAGAATCGGGTACTATTATTTTCCCTGCAAGACTTTTCGGAGATATTATAAGAAAACTGCCGGCGGGTGAAGATGTATATATCGAGTCGGATGAAAGATATCAGATAAAAATTTCCTGCATGGGCAGCGTTTTCAATATTATGGGCGTGTCGCCTCAGGACTTTCCCAAAATACCGTCGGTCGATGAAAAAAATTATGTCGATCTTACCATCTCAGCTTTTAAACGTCTTTTGAAACATACTATATATGCGGCGTCTCAGTCTGATATAAAGCCTATTCTTACAGGTATTCTCTTTGAAATAAACGATAAAGACAGCTGTATCAGCGCTGTAGGTCTGGATCAGTACAGACTTTCTCTCAAGCGCGAAAGCTTCGAATATAAATGCGGAGATTTTCAAAAATTTATTGTTCCCGCTAAAACTCTGAATGAACTTTTGAAGATTTT
>CALXGU010000108.1 GCA_944387905.1 uncultured Clostridia bacterium | reverse complement strand
GTGTATCCTGCGTGCGGTCGGTGCCGTGCCGCGATGTCGCCGCAGCGGTGAGTGTATCCTGCGTGCGGTCGGTGCCGTGCCGCGGTGCCGCGCACTTTTTCCTAACCATGCCCTGACCTTGACCCCGTCGCATCTATACAATCTGTTACTAACATACTTTTAACAGTCTATTTCAAAAACACACAGTATAATTAATTTATAATTATACTGTGTGTATATGATTTTGTTGCTTAATCATAGGCAAAACGCTAAGAGCAACCTCTTTTTGCCTTTTTACTTTGCCAAAGGCCTGTCCTGACCTCACGCTTTGTAAAGCAATTCGGCTTTACTCATTTTCCTGTGTTTCAGGCTCCTGCTCTGTCTGATTGCCGGAAATGTCATTTTCCTGTGTTTCAGGCTCATGTTTATCGGTTCTGGAAATATCCACGATGCTGACACCGTCATCAAGGCGTACCACGCGCACGCCCTGTGTAGTCCTGGCTATAACAGGTATCTCACTGACCGAAGTACGCATTACCGCCGCGCCGGAAGTCAAAAGAAGCAGGTCGTTGTTATCGTCTACGACGCTTATCGCCGCGACCTTGCCGGTCTTGTCTGTAATATTATAGTTGCCTATGCCCTTTCCGCCGCGCGTCTGGAGCCGATATTCAGAAAGCTCGGTGCGCTTGCCGTAGCCCTTTTCTGTCACAGATAAAAGCGTAGCGTCCGGGCGTTCAACAGCCATACCGACTATAAAGTCGTCATCCTCAAGCCGCATTCCGCGCACACCGCGCGTGACTCTGCCCATACTGCGCACATCATTCTCGCTGAATTTGATCGCTTTGCCGCAGTTAGAGGCAAGAATAATATTATCGTCGCCTGTCGTCCTTACAACAGATTCAAGCTCGTCATTTTCATCTATAATGATCGCTATTACTCCGCTCTTTCTAATATTGGCGTAATCGGTTATCGGCGTTTTCTTGACGGTGCCGTTTTTAGTGGCCATGAGCATATACTCGCCCTCGTTGAACTGCGGCACACGTATCATGGACGTGACTTTCTCACCCGACATCAGCGGAAGCAGATTGATTACGTTTGTACCCTTTGAGTTGCGGGTGCCCGCCGCGATCTCATACCCGCGGCTTTTATAAGCGCGGCCTAAATTGGTAAAGAATATAATAGTATCGTGGGTCGAGCCTACAAACATCTCGCGCACCACGTCCTCCTGCTTTGTTGTCATGCCGCGCACGCCCTGGCCTCCGCGGTGCTGAGAGCGGTATTCCGATACCGCGATACGCTTGACATAGCCCTGGTTTGTAAGAGTAAACACGCAGTCCTCGACCGGTATAAGATCCTCGTCCTCCAGGCCTATTTCTCCGACGCCTATTTCGGTGCGGCGCGCGTCGCCGTACTTGCGCTTGATTTCCAAAAGATCTGTCTTGATTATATCAATGACTTTATTTTCATCGGCAAGAACAGCCTCAAGCTCTTGTATTTTCTGTTCAAGCTCGCTGTATTCGGTCTCTATCTTGTCGAGCTCAAGACCTGAGAGCTGACCCAGACGCATATCGACTATTGCCTGAGCCTGAATATCGTCAAGCCCGAATCTGTCGCACAGCGACTGCTTTGCGTCGGAAATGGACTTGCTCTTTTTGATTATATCAATGACCTCATCTATATAATCGATAGCCTTGATAAGCCCTTCAAGGATATGCGCCCTGGCTTTTGCCTTTTCTATATCAAAGCGGGTGCGCCTTGTTATAACATTTTTCTGATGACAGATGTACTCCCAAAGCATCTCCTTCAGATTGAGGACTCTGGGCACGTTGTTTACCAGCGCAATCATGATAGCGGAGCAGGTCGCCTGCATATCGGTATACTTATACAGCTGATTCAGCACTACCTGAGGGTTTGCGTCGCGCTTAAGTTCCACTACAAATCGCAGACCGTCCTTATCACTCTCATCTCGGATATTGGAAATGCCTGCAATCCTCTCGCCCTTGACCTCGTCCGCAATTTTTTCTATAAGCGCCGCTTTTCTTACTCCGTAAGGAATTTCTGTAACAACGATATTGAATCTGCCGTCTTTATATTCCTCAATTTCAGCTTTTGCCCTGACATAAATTTTGCCGCGGCCGGTGCGGTAAGCGTTTCTTATTCCGGTTCTGCCCATGATTATGCCGCCTGTCGGAAAATCCGGACCCTTTATATACTCCATAAGTCCGTCCACATCAAGCCCGGGGTTTTCCATAAGCGCGATAGTACCGTCTATGACCTCGCCCAGGTTGTGAGGAGGGATTTCGGTTGCCATACCGACGGCGATTCCTGACGAACCGTTTACAAGCAGATTCGGAAATCTTGCCGGGAGCACGGTCGGCTCCTGAGATTTATCATCAAAGTTAGGCATGAAATCCACGGTGTTTTTACGTATATCCGTCAGCATTTCAAGCGCGATTTTTTTCATACGCGCCTCAGTATAACGGTAGGCGGCAGGCGGATCACCGTCGATCGAGCCGAAGTTGCCCTGTCCGTCTATAAGCGGATATCTCAAAGAAAAGGTCTGAGCAAGTCTGACCATCGCGTCATAAACAGACGAGTCTCCGTGCGGATGGTAATGACCCAATACGTCGCCGACGGTCGTGACCGATTTTCTGTACGGCTTGTCCGGGGTCAGGTTTGCCTCATACATCGTATATAATATTCTGCGGTGAACAGGCTTGAGACCGTCGCGCGCATCCGGCAGAGCACGGCTGACTATAACGCTCATTGCATAGTCAAGAAACGCCGTGCGCACCTCTTTTTCAACATCTATTTCTACTACATTCTGGCCTTCAAAGCTTATTTCACTGCTGTGTTTAACTTCTTCCATTTCCGTCTCCTAAATTATACGTCAAGATTCCTTACAAACTGTGCGTTCTGCTCTATGAACTCACGGCGCGGCTCTACTTTTTCGCCCATGCAAATTGTAAATATCTCATCGGCTAAAACCGCGTCTTCCATTGTTACTTTTACAATAGTGCGCTTGGTGGGGTCCATTGTGGTCTCCCACAGCTGTTCAGGGTTCATCTCGCCCAGACCTTTATATCTCTGAACGAGACAGCCCTCGCCCATCTCTTTTAGAATTTCGTCGCGCTGCTGGTCGCTGTAGGCGTATTCAGATTTGTTCTTTTTGATTATTTTATACAGCGGCGGCTGGGCAAGATAGACATGACCCTCTTCTATAAGCGGACGCATAAACCTGAAAAAGAAAGTCAGAAGCAGAGTTCTTATATGTGAGCCGTCCACATCGGCATCAGCCATTATGATCACCTTGCCGTATCTGAGTTTTTCTATATTGAAATCCGATCCGATATTTGTACCCAGAGCAGTAATGACCGGCTGCAGCTTATCGTTGCCGTAAACTTTGTCGATCCTGGATTTTTCGACATTGAGCATTTTGCCCCACAGCGGCAGTATCGCCTGAAACCGTCTGTCCCTGCCCTCTTTTGCGGAGCCGCCGGCGGAATCGCCCTCGACTATATAGATCTCGGTAAACTGATTGTCCCTGAGCTGACAGTCCGCAAGCTTACCGGGCAGCGAAGCGGCAGTAGACAGCGCGCTTTTTCTTGCGGTTTCGCGTGCGCGGCGCGCAGCTTCTCTTGCGCGGCCGGCGTTGATAGCCTTTTCGATTATCAGCTTTGCCGTTTTCGGATTCTCCTCGAAAAATTCGCTCAGCTTTTCGTTCATTACATATGTCACAAGCCCGGTCATTTCCGAATTGCCCAGCTTTGCCTTTGTCTGGCTTTCAAACTGCGCGTCCTCGAGCTTGACAGAAATGATTGCGGTAAGACCTTCGCGTACGTCCTCACTGGACAGATTATCATCCTTTTCCTTAAGCAGACCTTTTTTGCGTGCGTAAGCGTTTATATTTCTTGTAAGCGCGGTTTTAAAGCCCGTCTCATGCGTACCGCCGTCAGAGGTATGGATATTATTTGCAAACGACAGCAAAGTCTCATCATAGCGGTTTGTATACTGGAGCGCGATTTCCGCCATGGACCCGTTTTTCTCGCCGCTCATATAGATTATATCTTCGTGGGTAGTCTCTTTGTTTCTGTTTATATATTTAACAAACTCACGGATACCGCCCTCATAGCACATTTTTTTGCTTTTTGCGGGGCTTTGGCGCAAATCGGTTATTTCTATTGTAAGTCCTGCGTTCAAAAACGCCTGTTCGCGCACGCGTTTGAGCAGAACGTCATAGTCGTATTCGAGTGTTTCGAATATCTGGTCATCAGCCAAAAATCTGACTCTGGTGCCTTTTTTATCGGTATTTCCGACAACTGCAAGCGGCTCTGTGATTTTTCCGCGTTCATAGCGTTCTTTATAAATATTTTTACCGTCTGCGACCTCGACCTCAAGCCATTCGGAAAGCGCGTTTACGACCGACGCGCCCACGCCGTGCAGACCGCCTGCGACCTTGTATCCGCCTCCGCCGAACTTTCCGCCCGCATGAAGAACGGTAAACACCAAAGTTACAGCCGGTACGCCTTTCTTTTTATTTATTCCGACCGGGATGCCCCGGCCGTTATCCTGTACCTCGATTATATTTCCCGGCAGTATCTTTATGCTTATATATGAACAGAACCCGGCAAGAGACTCGTCTATCGAGTTGTCCATTATTTCATATACAAGATGATGCAGACCTGCAGCAGAGGTGGTGCCTATATACATACCCGGTCTTTTTCGGACCGCCTCCAGACCCTCCAGAACCTGTATCTGGTTTTCGTCATAACTTGCGTTTACATTTGACTGAGACATTTTTTTCTCCTTTTATATACTGAATAACAATTTGATTGTAAATTAATATTCCGAAATTTCCGAACTTTTTGACAAAAAATCGCTGCGTTTGAGCAGTGTCGTAGTAGAAATCTGAGATATAAAAACACGCAGGCCCGAGCCGTCGTCATAAACAATAAAAGATTTAGGCAGCTCGTTTGTAATATAAGTAAGCCTGCCCGTTTTTTCAAAATGCGTTAAAAAATCACGGGTTCTTTTGGAAACGGTGGTTTTATCAATATCGTAAATACCTATGACGCCTTCTTTTTTTATAATGACGTTGTTGCCCAAATGTAAATACATTAAATTATCCTGCCTTTGCTTACCTTTAAAATATTTCCTCGGTTTTTGACCTTCTGCGACTCACATGTAGACATAATGCACTGCGAATCATCAAGGCCTTTGAAAATAAACGCGCGTCTTGTCCTGTCAAGTTCCGAGAGTATATCGTCCAATATAATAACGGGGGTTTCTCCCCGCATATCATATATGACCCTGCTCTGAGCGAGAATAAGAGACAGTACAGCGCATCTTATCTGGCCCTGCGAGCCGAAGTACTTGAGACTTTTTCCCGCGCCGAGAATGAGCAGATCGTCTTTTTGGATACCGTTCTGGGTAACGCGCGCACTTATGTCCGACAGACGTTTTTTTCTGAGCCGCTCCAGTATCGCTTTTTCGTAATCCTCACGGCTCTCGGCTGTTTTTAAGAACTGGTTTATATATAAAAGCCGGGTTATATAATTATGTATTTAGTGAAGAAAATAATAATAAAACAGTGAATTCAAAAGAGAAGCGTGAAGAACAAGTGAGAAAATTTTATCAAATCCAAATCAGAAAGCATTTTTTGCTTTTGCTGAAGAATATCAGCCGTATGATACAAGAGG
>CALXGU010000107.1 GCA_944387905.1 uncultured Clostridia bacterium | reverse complement strand
GGTGGGCGTAAAAATCCTTGTCTATTCCGCATTTTTCAAATGCCGAGAGCCAAGCCTGCCTGTCGAAGAACTCGTCCCAGGCCTCCAGCCGGGCGCCGGAGCGGCAAAGCTCGTATAAAACCGCGCCCAGCCGTCTGTCGCCGCGCGCCAGCACCGCCTCGGCCTCGGACATGTACGGCTCATGCAGAGAGATCTTGGCTTTGATGGACTTGAACCGTTCTTTCAGCAGCCGCTGTTTTTCAAAAACAGTATCGCAGTCGTCCTGCGCCTCCCATTGAAATGCAGTAAACGGCTTTGGCACAAATACCGATGCGGATGAGGTTATGGTTACGTGCCTGTTTCGTTTCTGTTTGTCCACACTGAAAAATATATCCACCACATGCGCCGACAGATCGGCAATCGCATCAATATCGCTTTGAGTCTCAGTGGGCAGGCCTATCATAAAATACAGCTTAACAGACGAGTTTCCGTTTTCAAACGACATTCTGCAGCTTTTTTCTATATCCTCCATAGTGATATTTTTATTTATGACATCGCGCAGGCGCTGTGAACCCGCTTCAGGCGCAAAGGTAAAGGTCGATTTTTTGACGCGCGTTATTTTTTCCGCGAGTTCTTTGGGGAAGTTGTCGATACGCAGCGATGGCATTGAAAGATTGATTTTTTTATGCTCGGTCAGAGTCAAGAGCCTGTCCACCAGCTGCTGGATATCCGGATAATCGCTTGATGACAGCGAGCAGAGCGACAGCTGGTCGTGTCCCGTACAGTCAAGCAATACCTTTGCCTGTTTTGTCAGAGTCTCTGTACTTTTTGCCCTGAGCGGGCGGCAGAGCATGCCCGCCTGACAGAATCTGCAGCCGCGTATGCACCCGCGAAACAGCTCGATAGTGACCCTGTCGTGGACAACGTCAATATAAGGCACTATCTGAGTTTTCGGAAAAAACATCGAGTCTAAGTCCTGTTCGATACGCTTTGTCACTTTTTCGGGCACGTCGCTGTCTACGGGACAGAACCCGGCTATCGTACCGTCGGGATTATAGCTTGTTCTGTAGAGCGCCGGCGCGTAAACGCCGGTGATATGTGTCGCCTCTTTTAAAAACCGTTCTTTTGAGTATCCGTTTTTTCTGGCGGTATCATAAAGAGCGCACAGCTCTGTCAGCTGGGTCTCGCCCTCGCCTATACAGAAAAGATCTATAAAATCCGCAAGCGGTTCCGGGTTGTATGCACACGGCCCGCCCGCAATAACTATGTTCTTTAGACCGTGCCGCTCAGAGGCAAAAACAGGCACGTTTCCCAGCTTGAGCATATTGAGCACGGTGGTATAGCACATTTCGTACTGGAGAGTAAATCCGATCATGTCAAATTCGTCAAGAGACGTCTTGCTCTCAAGCGAGTATAGAGGTATGCCGTTGAGCTGCAGCTCCTTTTCAAAATCCGGCCACGGCTGCATCACCCGCTCGCACCAGAAGTTTTCCTTTTCATTTATAGCGCTGTACAGTATCCTGTATCCCAGACAGGACATGGCTATATCGTAAATATCCGGAAAGCAGAACGCGAAGCGCACGTCGATATTTTCCGGATCCTTGACATATTCGAAAAGTTCGCCGCCCGTATACCTGGCCGGCTTTTGTACCCGCAGCAGGATATCGCGCAGGCTGTTAATGTCGACTTTCATATATCCTTTACTCCGATCAGCAGTATTGCAAGATAGATACAGATTATCATAAGCGAAAGATTGTAGCCTGTTCTGATCAGTATTATAACAGAAAAAACCGCCAGGGGCAACAGAAATATGACCGATATTATTCTGGTGACACGCACAGCCGCGGCAATATTGAGCTTAAGACAGAGCAGGCAGTGCAGAGCCCTGCCTCCGTCCAGAGGATAGACGGGCAGTATGTTGACAGCGAAAAGCGCAAAATTGGAAAACGTAAGAAATACCGTGGTTTCGGTAAACGCAGCATATCTTGAAACCGCGGCGAAAACGACAGCCGCCGCAAGGCTTGCGGCGGGCCCGGCAAGCGCCGCCGCGGCCTCGCGGCTGTAGCTGAGCACGCCTGTTTTAAGGCTGATGCCGTATTGCCTGAAAGACACTGCGCAGGAGCCCGCGCCCATTATTCTGAGAACGATTATATGCCAGCACTCGTGCCAGAGCGCGCACAGTACGGCATACAGCGCAAACCATGTCCCGTCAATAACAATAAACGCCGCCATCAGCATAAGCATCAGCGGCGATATTCTATATTTTTTCATAGAGATATGACGCGGGATCGACACGCCGGCCGTTTATCCTGACTTCAAAGTGCAGATGAATTCCCGTACTTTTGCCCGTCGAGCCTATAATACCCAGTTTACCGCCTGCCGATACTTTGTCTGCTTTTTCAACAGTCACGCTGGACATATGTCCGTAAAAGGTGGAAAGACCTGAGCCGTGGTCAACAATTACATAGTTGCCGTAAATATCGCTCTGTCCAGTTTCTGTTACAGTGCCGTCAGCGTATGCATAGATCGTGCTTCCGGGTGAAGCCGCAAGATCAATTCCGTGATGTCCCGCGCTTTTTTCGCCTGTTACCGGGTCTGTTCGGCTGCCGAAATTTGATGTGACGGTCGCGTTTTGGACCGGGACCGCCGTATCGCTGTCCATGCCTCTGCCAAGCGTGTCTATATCAAGCGGCTGGGAAATATAGTTGAAACTGAGGTTATCCGCTGTCAGCAGCATATCTCCCGATTCACCTTCGGTATTTTCTGTCGGCTGAGTCTGCTCCTGCTCCTGTTGTTGGTCCTCTTTGGCTTTGTTGAAAAGTGTGTTGCTTATAGTCTCAAGACTTTTGCCGCCTACCGATACGCTTTTGATATACTGCACGGCGCTGTTCCACAGCCCAGGCTGGGAGGTCTTTATGTAAAATATGCCCGCCGCCAGAAATATCGCGATAATTATCAGCGTTATCAGCACCGAACCGCGTTTTTGCTGCCGCGAGTGTTCCATCTCGTCGCGTATCGCTCTGAATGAATCGCGTGTATATCCTTCCATAAAAAAATCACTTCCTATACTTTGTTTTACACCAAATTATATGGAAGTGATTATAATTTTATTCAACAATTATCCTGTAAAAATTCTTTTTGCCTTTTTTCAGTATCGGCTGATTTTCCAGCTCGGATTTTGAGAACATTTTGGCCGGATCGTCTATTTTGACATCGTCCACCGACACGCCGCCCTGCAATACAAGCCGTCTTGCCTCGGACTTGGACGGCGCGATGCCGCCCTGCACCATTATATCCAAAACAGATATGCTGTCTTGAACTCTGATTTTCGCGGTCGGCATATCTGAACTGTTTGTACCTTTTGAGAACAGCGCCTGAGCCGTAGCCTGCGCCTTCTGCGCTTCCTCCTGACCGTGGACAAGACTTGTCAGCTCGTATGCCAGTATCTCTTTTGCGCGGTTGAGCTGTGAGCCCTCCCATGTATCCATGCGGTCGATTTCCTCCAGCGGCAGGAAAGTGAGCATTCTTATAAACCTCAGGACATCGCTGTCTGCGACATTGCGCCAGTACTGATAAAAATCGTACGGGCTTGTCTTATCGGGATCCAGCCAGACCGCGCCGTTTGCCGTCTTGCCCATTTTTTTGCCCTCTGAGTTCATAAGCAGGGTTATGGTCATAGCGTATGCGTCCTTGCCCAGCTTTTTGCGTATAAGCTCGGTGCCGCCCAGCATATTAGACCACTGGTCGTCGCCGCCGAACTGCATGTTGCAGCCGTAATTTTTATAAAGATGATAAAAGTCATAGCTCTGCATTATCATGTAATTGAATTCCAGAAATGAGAGGCCCTTTTCCATGCGCTGCTTATAGCATTCGGCGCGGAGCATGTTGTTGACCGAAAAGCATGCGCCCACGTCCCGAAGCAGCTCAACGTAATTGAGCTCTAAAAGCCAGTCCGCGTTGTTGAGCATGATCGCCTTGCCGGGTCCGAATTCTATAAACCTGCTCATCTGTTTTTTAAAGCATTCTATGTTATGGCGTATATCCTCTTTTGTAAGCATTTTGCGCATATCGGTCCTGCCCGACGGATCGCCGACCATGCCCGTGCCGCCGCCCAAAAGCGCTATCGGACGGTTGCCTGCCATCTGCAGACGTTTCATCAGACACAGCGCCATAAAATGTCCGACATGCAGCGAATCCGCCGTCGGATCAAAGCCGATATAAAACGTGGCGCGGCCGTTATCGATCAGTTCTCGTATCTCCTTTTCATCAGTCACCTGCGCGATAAGACCGCGCGCGACCAGCTCGTCGTAAATTTTCATGATTTTCTCCTTTTAACAAAAAATCCCCCTGTTTTCCCGGATCATCGGAAAACAGAGGGCAAATAATGCGGTACCACCTCTTGATTTCCGCAGACATCACTGCCTGCGGCTCACGGTGTCGGCTTGACACCAAGCTGTAACGGGCAGACCCGGTTTTGCTCGCGAAAGTGTAATTGGCGGCCTGCCCCGTATTTCCTCACACCTGCCGGAAACTCTCTTAAAACCAAGGCACAAGCGCTACTTTGCTTCTGCTCAGACGCAAATTCTTTACTCATTATATATACCTTGTGCGATTCTGTCAAGTATCATTTATTTTTGATATCAATATCACGACTGAAAAAAAGCAAAAAACTCCCTTGTTTTATTGTAGATATGATAATATAATGATTGTATTCTAAATCAACATATAGGAGCCGAAAAAATGATACATGACGCAAAGATAATTACCTGTTCGCTTTTGGGCAAGGATGACAGAGCGATAATATTCCGCAAAAAATTCAGCTGTTCCCGTGTAAAGCGCGCGGTGCTGGAAATAACAGCTTTCGGGGTGTATGAAGCCAAGATCAACGGCAGACGAGTGGGAGATTTCATACTTGCGCCGGGCTGGACAAGCTATCTCAACCGGATCCAGTATCAGACCTATGATATCACGGACATGCTGGAGGAAGAAAATACCATAGATATAAGCGTTGCCACCGGCTGGACATACCGTATGGGCTACCGTACGGCTCTGGAGCGCAGAAAGATATGTACTGCGGCGGCTATCGGCATTGAATATGAGGACGGCAGCGACAGCCGGATATATACAGATGATTCGTGGGAGGTGGTCTCCTCGCCTGTCGAGTTTGCGACGCTGTATGACGGCGAGCGGTACAACGCAGATTATACCGAGGAAAACTATACCCTGACCCGCGGCGAGCGCGCGAAGGTCATCGGTCTGGATATGGGGCTTTTGGTGCCTCAGGAGGGTGAAAAGATAGTCGAGCATGAGAGCTACCCTGTACGCAGTATAATCCATACTCCTAAAGGCGAGACGGTGCTTGATTTCGGCTACAATCTTGTGGGCTACGTGGAAATGACGCTTGAAAACGCCCGGGCGGGCGATGAGATTTCCTATACACACGCCGAGATACTCGATAAGGACGGCAACTTTTATACCGAAAATCTGCGCACGGCGCAGCAGCGGATAACCTATATCGCCAGACAGGGCAGACAGACCTATAAGCCGCACTTTACGTTTATGGGCGGCAGATACGTGCGGCTGGACAAATATCCGTATGAGGTAAAGCCGGAGAATTTCCGGTTTATCGTGATACATTCCGATATAAAGCGCACAGGTTATTTTGAATGCTCTGATGCGCGGGTCAATACGCTGTTTGACAATATCATACGCGGTCAGCGCGGCAACTATGTGGACATACCCACCGACTGTCCGCAGCGTGATGAGCGCTTGGGCTGGACGGGTGACGCGCAGGTGTTTGTGAGAACGGCGGCATATAATTTTGATGTCG
>CALXGU010000106.1 GCA_944387905.1 uncultured Clostridia bacterium | reverse complement strand
ATTTGCAAATAACAGAAAAATGAAAAAAATGCAGCAGTTATATGAGGGTAAGGCAAAAAAAGTATTTGCGACAGATGATCCTGATTTGTGTATCGTGTCATACAAGGATGACGCCACAGCTTTCAACGGCTTGAAAAAAGGCGAGATATCCGGCAAAGGTATAGTAAATAACCGCATGTCGAATTATCTTATGCAGCTGCTTTGGCAGAAAGCGGGAATACCGACTCATTTTGTCGAGGAACTCAGCGACCGCGAAACGCTTGTCAAAAAGGTCTCCATCGTACCGCTTGAGGTAATAGTCAGAAACATAGCTGCCGGATCATTCTCCAAGCGCTTCGGCGTTGCGGAAGGTACAAAACTGATATGTCCCACGCTCGAGTTTTGCTATAAGGACGATGAGCTGGGAGATCCTATGGTAAACGAGTATCATATAATCGCCTGCGGCTGGTCGACACGCGAAGATCTCGATAAGATAACTGACTATACGTTCAGAATAAATGCATTTCTGAAGGAATTTTTTGAAAAAATAGGTGTTACGCTTGTCGATTTCAAAATAGAATTCGGAAAGACATCTGACGGGGAGATAATCCTGGCTGATGAAATATCTCCCGACACCTGCCGTTTTTGGGATTCCAAAACAAATGAAAAACTGGATAAGGACCGTTTCCGCCGAGATATGGGCGGGGTAGAAGAGGCGTACAACGAAATGATGAAAAGAGTTTTCGGAGAGTAAAAGATGAGTAATATACATGAGGAATGCGGTATTTTCGGAATATTTTGTCCGGAAAATACAGACGTTGCCAGATCGGTCTATTACGGGTTGTTTTCATTGCAGCACCGTGGGCAGGAAAGCTGCGGAATAGTAGTAAATGACAGCGGTCTGTTCAATTCGTATAAAGACACGGGTCTTGTGAACGACGTATTTACACCGCGTGTTATGGAAAGTCTGGGAGAGGGCAGAATCGCGGTAGGACATGTTCGTTACGGAACTACAGGTACCCAGGACAGACTCAATGCGCAGCCGATGGTAGTAAACCATGTGAAAGGCAGGATGGCGCTTGCACATAACGGAAATCTGACAAATTCTTTTGAGCTGCGCCAGGAACTTGAACTGTGCGGATCTATATTCCATACAACAAGTGATACGGAAGTTATTTGTTATATAATCACCAAAGAAAGACTTACGGCTCCGTCTATAGAAGATGCTGTAAAAAATGCCATGTATAAGATCAAAGGCGCGTATTCACTTGTTATAATGTCGCCTTCAAAGCTGATAGCAGTTCGCGATCCGAACGGATTCAGACCGGTGTGCTACGGAAAAACAGTCGACGGCAGATACGTTGTTGCATCTGAGTCATGTGCGCTTGATTCAGTCGGCGCTGAGTTTATACGCGATCTTGAACCGGGCGAAATAGTGGTTTTCAGTGACGACGGAATACGCAGTATCAAAGATCACTGCAATACAGCCAAGCAGTCGGCGTGTGTTTTTGAATATATATACTTTGCACGGCCCGATTCGGTTATAGACGGCTGCTCAGTACACGACGCGCGCGTGCGGGCGGGGGCGTATCTTGCGCTTGAACATCCTGTTCAGGCGGATGTCGTTGTAGGGGTCCCTGATTCCGGTATTGATGCAGCTATCGGTTTTTCACGGCAGTCAGGCATCCCGTACGGCATGGGATTTATAAAGAACAAATATATCGGTCGTACGTTTATAGCTCCCGGGCAGAAGTCAAGAGAGGACAAGGTGCGTATAAAGCTCAATCCGATAAGCGAGGTCGTAAAGGGCAAACGCGTAGTTTTGATTGACGATTCAATAGTCAGAGGAACTACCAGCGCAAGAATAGTAAAGCTTTTGCGGGACGCAGGCGCCGTACAGGTGCACATGCGTGTATCTGCGCCGCCGTTTATAAAGCCATGTTATTACGGCACAGATATCGATTCGGAAGAAATGCTTATAGCTCATAATCATACAGTTGATGAAATAGCAAAAATGATAGGCGTCGATACATTGGGTTATCTCTCGGTTCGAGATGTCAAAAAAATTGCGGCGGGAGGCACCTGCAAAGGCTTCTGTACCGCATGCTTTAACGGAGAATATCCGACTGAGGTGCCCAAAAATACACGCAAAAACCGTTTTGAGCAAAAAATACCTGCCAGAGAGGGTAAAGAGAATGGATAAAAGTTACAGCGAAAGCTATAAAGCCGCAGGGGTGGATATAACCGCGGGCTACCGAGCGGTAGAACTCATGAAAAAGCATATAGCCCGAACCGTTACAAGCTCAGGCAATGACATCGGCGGATTCGGGGGACTGTTTGCCCTCGATCTGTCTCAAACCCCTAATCCCGTACTTGTAAGCGGGACTGACGGTGTAGGTACAAAGCTGAAGCTTGCGTTTTTGACAGACATACACAATACCGTCGGAATAGACTGTGTGGCGATGTGCGTCAACGATATCATCTGCTGCGGAGCAAAGCCTTTGTTTTTCCTCGACTATATTGCTTGCGGAAAGAATATCCCCGAAAAAATAGCGGATATCGTATCAGGCATAGCCGAGGGCTGCGTACAGGCGGGCGCACAGCTTGTCGGAGGCGAGACAGCAGAAATGCCGGGATTTTACTCCGAGACAGAATATGATCTTGCGGGATTTTCTGTAGGCGTAGTAGATAAGACAAAAATACTTGATAAAACCAAGACAGCGCCTAAAGATATAATCATAGGTCTGTCGTCAAGCGGTATTCATTCCAACGGATTTTCGCTTGTGAGACGCGTGTTTGATATTGATAACCGTGATATCTGCGCGCCGGTTGCGGAGTATTCAGGCAAGACGCTGGGACAGGTTCTTCTGACTCCGACAAAAATATATGTCAAGCCGATGCTGAGCCTGTTTGAAAGCGTTGATGTAAAGGGCGTATCGCATATAACTGGCGGCGGCTTTTATGAAAATGTCCCCAGAAGCATACCCGCAGGACTGGGCGCTAAAATAGAGAAAAACAGTATTCCGGTACTGCCTGTTTTTGATATGATACAGCAGATGGGCTCAATACCTGAGCGGGATATGTTCAATACCTTCAATATGGGTATAGGCATGACTGTAATCGTAAGTGAAAAAGACGCCGACAAGGCTCTTGAGGTTTTAAGAACTGCCGGCGAATCAGCGCAGATAATAGGATATATCACTGAAAAAGAGGGCGTGGAGATATGCTGATAGATCCGGTGAAAATAGCAGTTCTGGTATCCGGTTCGGGGACAAACCTGCAGGCGATTCTTGACGCGCAGAAAAGCGGTATAATAAAAAACGGCCGTGTCTGTCTTGTCATATCAAACAATAGATCCGCCTATGCGCTTAAAAGAGCAGCAGCGGCGGGCGTGGAATGTGCCGTTATAGAAAAAAATGCCGAATTTGAGCAAAATATAATCAGCTGTCTTGACAGCCACGGTATAGAGCTTTTAGTTCTGGCAGGATTTATGTGTATATTGAGCAGGGATTTTACAACACGTTACCCCGACAGGATAATAAACGTGCATCCCTCGCTTATACCGTCTTTCTGCGGAAAAGGCTATTACGGTCTTCATGTACATGAAGCGGCGCTTGAACGCGGAGTAAAGATAACGGGCGCTACGGTGCATTTTGTGAATGAGATACCGGACGGCGGAAGAATAATTGCACAAAAGGCAGTCAGAGTGCATGTCAAGGATACTCCTCAAACGCTTCAGAAACGCGTTATGACCCAGGCTGAATGGATAATACTCCCGCGCGCAGTGGAACAAATTTCAAAAGAGTTGACGGAGGCAAAAAAATGAATGTATATGAGATATCCGACGCCGCAGAGCTTTTAGCTGAAAATACATATCCCGGAAGGGGAATAATGGCGGGAATGACTGCCGACGGCAAAAGCTGTGCGATAGCATATTTTATTATGGGCAGAAGCTCAAACAGTCGTAACCGTATATTTGAATATACGGACAGCGGTATAATAACAAAGGCGTTTGATCCGTCCAAGCTGGAGGATCCGTCGCTTATCATATACGCACCTGTGCGTATGCTTGACAATAAAATTATTGTTACAAACGGCGATCAGACGGATACGATTTACGATTACCTTACAAACGGAAAGACCTTTGAGGATGCGCTGAGGACACGCGAGTTTGAGCCGGACCGTCCCAATTTCACTCCTCGCATCAGCAGTCTTGTGACATTTGAAAACGGCAGCTTTAATTATAAGATGAGCATACTTAAAAGCTCTGACCCCGAGGGAAGTGCGTGCAGCAGATATTTTTACGAATATCCTGCCGTTGCGGGACTGGGGCATTTCATACATACATATAACTGCGACGGAGACCCGATCCCGACATTTACCGGCGAGCCGGAGCGTATCGTAATGTCAGATGATATCGATACTTTTACAGATAAGCTCTGGAACTCACTCAATGATGACAATAAAATATCTCTGTATGTCTGTTACCGCAGCCTTGACGGACAGGATATGCAGACAAGAATCATAAATAAACACGAACAGGAGTAAGCATGGAAAGAAAAAAATATGTCTCACCGTTTTCCACACGGTATTCAAGCGATGAAATGCAGTATGTGTTTTCGGAGGAGTTCAAGTTCAAAACCTGGCGCAGACTGTGGATAGAGCTTGCCAAGGCTGAAAAAGCTCTCGGTCTTGATATTACGGACCGTCAGATAGCAGAGCTTGAGGAGCATGCCGAGGATATAAACTATGATGTTGCTCAGGCCCGCGAGCGCGAGGTCCGCCATGATGTCATGTCGCATGTCTACGCTTACGGCAAGCAGTGTCCTGAAGCCGATCCGATCATACATCTGGGCGCGACTTCCTGCTATGTCGGAGATAATACCGATGTGATAATACTAAAAAAAGCGTCTGAAATAATACTCAAAAAGGCGGCGGCTGTAGTTAAAAACCTTGCGGACTTTGCCCGGCAGTATAAATCGCTGCCGTGTCTTGCATACACTCATCTTCAGCCTGCACAGCTGACCACTGTCGGCAAGCGCGCGACACTGTGGATGTATGAGCTCATTCAGGATATAGAGGAACTTGAGCATCGTACTGATAAGCTTCTGCTGCTTGGCTCAAAAGGCACAACCGGTACGCAGGCAAGCTTTATGGAGCTTTTTGACGGTGACGAATCAAAAATAATAAAAATGGAGCAGATGATAGCAGAAGCTCTCGGCTTTCCGGGCTGTGTGCCGGTATCCGGGCAGACATATTCAAGGAAAGTAGACGCGTATTTTCTGTCGGTGCTATCAGGTTTCGCGCAGAGCGCGTATAAGTTTGCAAACGATCTTCGTATACTTCAGTCATTTGAGGAAATAGAAGAGCCGTTCGAAGAGCATCAGATAGGCTCGTCGGCGATGCCGTATAAAAGAAATCCGATGCGCAGCGAGCGTATCTGCGCGCTTGCAAGGTACGTAATAACCGACTCATTGAATCCTGCCTTTACCGCGGCAACACAATGGTTTGAGCGCACGCTTGACGACAGCGCAAACAAACGCATATCGGTAGCCGAGGCGTTTTTGGCAGTGGACGCTATTTTAAATATCTATATCAATGTGACGTCAGGACTTGTTGTATATGATAGGGTTATATACCGGCGTGTCATGGAAAAACTTCCGTTTATGGCGACAGAAAATATAATGATGAAATCAGTAAAAAAAGGCGCCAATCGTCAGCAGCTGCATGAGCGTCTGCGTGTGCATTCACATGCTGCCGCGGCAAAAGTAAAGCTTGAAGGCAAGGCTAATGACCTTATAGACAGAATAGAAAACGATCCGACTTTTCCTCTCACCAGAAGTG
>CALXGU010000105.1 GCA_944387905.1 uncultured Clostridia bacterium | reverse complement strand
ATCTTCTCGATTTCGGCTGCGACATCAATACTGTTAAGAGCATCTTCGTATGATCTGCCCATTGAGCTTGAATCTACCGTTTCCAGTATGTACTGTTTAACTGACGGGTTTACAAACTCATTGTCTATAAATCCTGAAACCGGACTGCTGAGCATAACCGCAAGCACTATTGCAATAACGGTTCCCAAAAGGCTGAACAATGTGCCTATCAATCCCTTTTTTAACGCGAAATAAGCGGAAACAATAAAAATGGCAACTAAAATGATATCAATTAAAATGCTCATATACTTTCTCCTAAATTTAATCAGTTAAGTTATATACTATATCCGAATCACTTACAACTAAAAAAGCATTTTTATCTGTAAACAATACGCTGTATGCATCGTTAACATTTTCTCGCTGGCAAATCAGATTTCCCGAGACCGAATAAACATAAATGTTATCGCGTGTCAATATTGCTATTCTGTCATCAAACATATCAATAGATACGGCTGCAGCTCCAACTTCTATATCAGATACTTTCTTGCCGCTGTTTTCAAAAACCGTAACAACCGAATTACCGCTGTGACTGTCGCTCAAAGCAGCCGCATTATATTTAGTCGCAGGAATACAGTATTCCTGCAATATTTTATTTTCAAATTCATATCTGTATTTTTCGTTTCCTTTAGAATCGACTACACAAATTCCCCATTCAAACAACGCAGAAATAGTTGAATCATCATTGCATCTTACCAACACCGCGATCTGATCTTCAAAATCGATGTTCCACAGGCTTTCTTCCTCAGTAAAGCTGTAATAATTAAGCTGCGGGATTATACTGTCGTCTTTAACATAATAAGAAGATACTGCAACATGTTTATTGTCTTTGCAAACGTCTGCTGAAATAATGTATCTTGACATACTGTTTATTCTGTAAATTTCATTAAAAGACGAATTATAGACAACAAGTTTATTTTTATAAGCTTCACTTTCTGTAATAACGGCAAAATATCCGTCGTCATTCATGGCAGCAGATATGATATTATCGTCAAAAGTGACATCAAATACTACCGTAAAAGAATTTGTTACAATAAGGTGCCTGCCGCCTCTGTCATAAGCCATAACATATTTATCCGTTGTTACAAGCGCCGGATTATTAAATCCGGTTTGGACACTTTGAAACTGGGTTCCCGCATTATCCATTATAACTAAATTTTCAGGAGTAACACGAGCAATACCGTCTTTATATACAGACACTATTCCGTCAGAATTATAATCATAGTTAATAACTGTATTGTCTGTGCTGCCGGACGAACTTATACCTATGTCTATTTTTGCCGCCAGGCGCCTAAAATTATCCAGATTGAGTTTATCTCTGTTAACAAACAACAGTATCAACGCAAATACAGCCGCAAAAAGTAAAAGCAGAAAACGCGTAAACCTAATTTTCGTCTTTATTTTTTCAGCCTTGCTGTTTTCCGTTTGTTCTGGTTGATAAACCTCCAACTGAGACTCATCATTATTAATCTCATCGGGCATACTCGTTTTCCACCTCCTTTATGTCATAAAACACTTTATTAAGATACAGTCCTTGCGGGGGTGCGGTTTTGCCTGCTTTATTTCTGTCCTTTACTGAAATTATATCGGAAATTTTGCTTTTGTCAATCTTTTGTTCATTTACAGCCAACAATGTACCGACAATTATGCGTACCATTTTATACAAAAAACCGTCGGCACAAATTCGTATTTGTATATAATCGTCCATATTGCGCGCGTCACAGTAATAAACGGTCCTGACTGTATCTTTGATTTTGGATCCGTTTGCCATAAATGATCGAAAATCGTGTTTTCCGACAAACTCAAAGGCAGCCGAATTTATAAGTTCCGCGTCAAGCCGCCCGATATAGTGATATGCCAAGCCGTTTAAAAACGGGTTGCGGGTATATCCGCCGTATATTTTATAAATATATTCTTTAGCCACTGCACTGTACCGCGGATGAAAATCATCCGGTACAGTTATACAATCGACAACTCCCATATCCTGCGGAAGAGAAAAATCAAGCGCGCTCATCACCTTATACGGCTCTATATCATACGGCAGAGAAAAACAAAAGCAATAACCGTTTGCGTGCACTCCGCTGTCAGTTCTGCTGCAGCCAGTTACATCAAAACGCTTGCCGTAAATCTTTTCAATAGCGTCCTGCACACAGGTCTGAACGCTCAGCCCGTTTTTCTGGACTTGCCATCCGACATAATTATTACCGTTATATCTGATTTTTACAAGTAATTTTGCCACACTTACTCCTAAAAGAAAATATTTATAACAATGACTATTGCCAAAACAGCCAGCATGATTATTGACGCAATATAATCTCTCAACGAAAAATTGTATATTTTATATCTTGTTCTGCCGTCACCGCCGTTGTAGCATCTGCATTCCATAGCATCGGCAAGTTCTTCGGCGCGTCTGAAAGCTGAAACAATAAGCGGGATCAAAATCGGGATAAGAGCTTTTGCCCGTCTTATTATGTTTCCCGTTTCAAAATCAGCTCCGCGTGCCTTTTGCGCATTGGTTATTTTTTCAGTCTCATCAATAAGCGTAGGTATAAATCGCATTGCGATCGTCATCATCATCGACAGCTCATGCACCGGCACTTTAAGATGCTTCAGCGGAGACAGCAGACGTTCAATAGCATCTGAGAGCATAACTGGACTTGTAGTATATGTCATAAGAGATGTACCGATAATCAGGAGTACGATACGTATCACCATAAACACCGCGCGCTCAAGACCTCCGTATGTCAGCCATGAAAGCCATGAAATATCCGGGAACACTTTAACGCCGGTACCGTAAAACACATTAAAAAATGCAGTAAAAATAATAATAAACAGCAGCGGTTTTATACCCTTCAGAACAGTTCTTACAGGTATTTTTGAAATAAGCACGGCAGACGCAAGAAAAATAGCTGCGACTGCAAATCCCAAAAAGTTTTTCACAACAAATATGATCGCGACAAAAACTACTGTCAGTATGATTTTCATACGCGGATCCATTTTGTGTATTACAGAATCTCCCGGAAAGAACTGACCCAATGTAATATCTTTAATCATACAGGCCACCTTCTTTCAGACACCGCATTATTTCTTTAGCTGCATCCTGTACTGTATATATATTGGACGATACGTTATACCCTT
The DNA here is from genome assembly GCA_944387905.1 of uncultured Clostridia bacterium. Lineage (GTDB taxonomy): Bacteria > Bacillota > Clostridia > Oscillospirales > QAKW01 > RGIG9041. The sequence continues at coordinate 2,690 of CALXGU010000105.1, read as the reverse complement.
TATTATGAAGCGATATGAATACCCTTGTTATCTGCGGTATATCAAGACCAATCTTTTCAAGCATTCCGGCATTTTCAAACACCTGTTGAACAGATGCGTGCATTATACATTTTGCTCTGTTCATAACGATTATGCTTTTTGCGTTTTGTGCTATATCCTCCATAGAATGCGAAACAAGCAAAACAGTACTTTTGGTTTCGCTGTGATATTCTCGAATACGCGCAAGTATCTCGTCACGGCCTTTTGGATCAAGACCGGCTGCCGGCTCATCCAAAATAAGTACCTTAGGTGACATTGCCATAACTCCTGCGATAGCCACACGCCGTTTCTGTCCTCCGGACAGCTCAAACGGCGATTTTTGGAGAAATTTTTTATCAAGTCCGACAAATTCTATAGACTTCATTATCCGGCTGTCAATTTCCTCCGCGGACAGGCCCATATTTTTAGGCCCGAACGCAATGTCATTGTAAACTGTATCTTCAAAGAGCTGATATTCGGGATACTGAAATACCAATCCGACTTTAAAACGGGTTTGTATTCTTTTGTGCTTATTATCCTGCCAAAGATCCTCGCCGTCAACAATCACCTTACCGGACGTCGGTTTGAGTATGGCGTTAAAATGGGAAATCAACGTACTTTTGCCCGAACCGGTTTGACCTATAAGACCGACATAATCGCCCTCTCGGATCGATACGGATACATTATCAAGCGCAGTCTTTTCAAAAGGAGTCCCTACACCGTATTTATAAATAAGATTTTCAGTGGTGATTATCAATTTTGCCCTCCAAAAGCTTAGACAATACATCTACACATTCTGCCTCATGCAGAACGGAAATCGGTACTTTTATATCATATTCACGCAGCTTATACATAAGCTCTGCGGCCTGCGGAACATCAAGAGCCACACTGTGCAGAAGTCCTACGTTTTGAAACACATATTCAGGCGTACCGTCAAGAAGTATCTTACCGTCATCCATCACGACTACCCTATCAGCCTGGACTGCTTCGTCCATATAATGAGTAATCAGCACAATAGTAACCCCTTGCTCCGTTTTGAGCCGCTTTATAGTCGACATGATTTCTTTTCGTCCCTGAGGATCGAGCATGGCAGTAGGCTCATCTAATATGAGACAGCTCGGCTTCATCGCGATTATACCTGCTATCGCCACTCTCTGCTTCTGTCCTCCTGACAGTCTGTGAGGAGCGTGATGCTTATATTCTGTCATACCTACTATTTCAAGCGCCTCATCAACACGTTTAACCATTTCATTATGTTCAACGCCGAGATTTTCAAGCGCAAACGCCACATCTTCATCAACTACTGACGCGATTATCTGATTGTCGGGGTTTTGAAATACCATTCCCATATTCCGGCGGATCTCAAGCAGTTTGTCATTGTCACATGTATCAAAACCGCATGCGTATACTTTTCCGCCCGTTGGAAGCAAAATACCGTTGAAATGTTTGGCAAGAGTACTTTTGCCGCTTCCGTTATGTCCGAGTATAGCTACAAAAGAATTCTTTTCTATTTGAAGATCTATACCGTCCAGTACAACAGCAGAATGTTCCTCCGGGTTGTAAGAAAAAGTTAAATTTTCAACATCGATTATGTTATTCACTTATACCACCTTGCCACAGATCCTGACGGGAAAGCGAGTCCGCTTTTAGTTTTCAGCCCGATCTCCGAGCTTTCAAAATGTCCGTCAACCTTATTTTTCAAGCAGATCCTCAGCAGATACTCCATTACGGAAGCGCTCAGACCTGTCGAATATGAATTAAGTATAAAAAACAGAGGTTTGTCCGAAAGCAGATCTGCACACTTATTCACAAAGTCAAACAGCATATCTTCCAGCTGCCAGACTTCTTTGCCCGGACCTCTGCCGTAAGAAGGCGGGTCCATGATGATCCCATCATATTTTTTGCCGCGGCGGATTTCCCGTTCTACAAACTTAATGCAATCGTCGACTATATAACGAACAGGTCTGTCCGCCAGCGAACATGATTGAGCATTCTCCTTGGCCCACTGTACCATTCCCTTTGATGCGTCGACATGGCATACAGAAGCTCCCGCCATTGCACACGCCATAGTAGCCGCGCCGGTGTATGCAAATAAATTCAACACATTGACAGGACGGCCGGCAGATAGTATTCTGTCACTCATAAAATCCCAGTTGACGGCCTGCTCCGGAAAAACTCCGGTATGTTTAAAGTTCATGGGCTTTATGTTGAACACAAGATTTTTATACTTGATCTGCCAGCTCTCAGGTAAATTATAGATCTCCCATCTGCCGCCGCCGGACTTGGAGCGGTAATAATGTGCGTCGGCTTTTTTCCACAAAGGGTTTTCATGTCCGCTGTGCCATATGGCCTGTGGATCCGGACGTATTAAAATGTACTTTCCCCAACGCTCAAGGCGCTCGCCGTCAGATACGTCAATCAGTTCATAATCTTTCCATTTATCTGCTAAAAGCATATCACACCTCAAATGTCACCTGTTCATCACCCGTCATAGGAATTCCCAGATGTCTGTAAGCGTTTACTGTAGCTGTTCTGCCGCGTGGTGTTCTTGATATAAATCCCATCTGCAGCAGATACGGCTCATAAACATCCTCGAGCGTGACTGCCTCTTCACCTATTGTTGCCGCTAAAGTTTCAAGGCCGACAGGTCCGCCCCCGAAATTATTTATTAT
>CALXGU010000104.1 GCA_944387905.1 uncultured Clostridia bacterium | reverse complement strand
GCACCAGACTGAGTCTGGACGCAATTCGCGTTCGGACTCTTTTTCTTTAAATCAATCAAGATACTCACGACTATGTTATGCATCTTTTTTAGTCCCCGGTTACATATAAGAACCGTAATTTTGATACAATGCATATCGGAGTCACGGTTCTTAATTTTTGCCTATTTTATAGGTTCTTTCAGCTTTTTAAAATATTCGAGCGAAGAAAAATCCCTGCCAGGACAGTTTCCGAGGCAGGGATTTTTGTATTTATGCGACCATTAATCGTAAAGCAATCGTTATTTTTATGGGAGTAATCGTTAAAATATTAGTTGCGTTGTACTGAAGAGTTACTGCCACAATCTTCGCAGAAGGTAAAGTAGTTCTTTACTGTGCTGAACGCATAAAAAACGATGCAAAAGTACTATAAAACAGGAAGAGAAAACTCTATATATGCAATTTATAAATACCGTTTATTGAGCTATTGGCATACACCGGAAAATTAGATATAATAATATTTTAAAATCAATTACCAGGTGATTTTATGTCTGTTGAAGCATATGTTTGGCTCCTTGCAAAGCCAGCAAGATGAGCGACATTTGCAAGGAGTATTAATAGTCGCTAAGTATAAGTATAGCTGGCTTTGTTGTTTGACTTTAATCAAGGAGGAAGCCTGCATGAAATATATCAATGCAAACACAATTCTCCCTGATATGTTGGTCGAGGAACTGCAAAAGTATGTTCAAGCAGGACATATTTATATTTCTGCTAAAGCCGAACAGCATAAATCTTGGAGTGAATTGTCTAGATATCAACGAGAGCTTGAAAAACGCAATGAAATTATTGTAGAAAAATATCGAAAAGGTATTTCTATAAATGAGCTTGCTAAGGAGTATTATCTTTCTATATACGCCATAAGAAAGATTATATATCAGAAATAAATAACAGAGGTTGCAGAAATGCAACCTCTGTTTTATACGCATTGTAACAGAAGCGTTTGGTGTGTTGAAAACCAGCATTTTTTCCTATATGATTATATTGAATAAAAAAGATTTCTATTGCAAGCATTATCGCAGGAAGGAAAAAGGTACATGATAGAATTGTCACAAAAAAACTGCTTAAGATTCGTATTAACTGTCTGTTTACTTACCAAAACGAAAGAATGGTGCATGTCAATGAGCCTTGGGGCAGCACAACTCCTGCACCGCTTCTAATGGTTGGGCATACAACCGAGGACGATATTTTGTATCGTTTTGGGCAGGCGGCGAATATGAGTTTTATAAGAAAAGCAGAATCTATTTTATTCAATGGAATATGGGATATCTCTGCATACCAAAAAGAGCTTGGTATTAACAATGGCTTTCAAGAACTATGTTTTTATTCTATGTCAACTACTGTTGATAATACGAATTGCCGTTTGTTGACAAATGAAGATGCAGAACTTCTTGAAAGCATATTTAAAGGATGTGCAGAGGAACTTGCTACAGCTCAACCGTATGTAGTATATTTCTGCGATGAAAAGATAGTGTCGATATACCGCAGTGTTCGCAAAGGATATGGTCGCGAAGCAGGCATTGAGACTTTGCCCGAATACTGCAGGCGTGGTTATGCAGAAGCCGTTCTGAAATGTTGGACAACTGCTGTTCGGCAACAGGGCCATATCCCCTTATACAGTGCAGATTCAACAAATATAGCGTCATTACACTTGGCACGGAAATCACAATACGCTTTGTATGCGAGTGTATTTGTATTAAGATAAATAAGGAGCAGAAAACATGGTAGAAAAAACGATAGCAAATATTGTAGACGAGTTAAAAAAGCATGATTTTATAAAAGGAATTGTGTTAGGAGGTTCAAGAGCGACGGGAACAGCAACAGAAAACTCCGATATTGATATAGGAATTTATTATGAAAAAGGAAAAATTTATTTTGTCAAATTAAACATTACCGCCCAACAATTAGACGATCTCCATAGAGAACATTTGATTTGCAGGGAGGGAGAATGGGGAAATTGGTTAATTGCGGCGGATGGCTTGTTGTAAATGGTTTCCATGTGGACTTTATTTTAAGGGATATTGCGCGGGTGAAAGAGTGCATTACGCAAACAGATAATGGAAATATAACCATGCATTATCAGACAGGACATCCCCATACCTACCTGAATGTAATGTACCGTGGCGAATTGGCATCGTGTAAAGTCCTTTATTCGAAAGATAATGATTTCTCTAGATTAAAGGAATATGCCGAATGTTATCCTGACAGCTTGCAGAGTGCATTGATAACTTTCTTTTCATTTGAGGCAAAATTTTCCTGCGACCTTGCCAAAAGTTACTCGGATAATAATGATATATACTATCAGAGAACGATATGCATCTATGAAAAAATTTTATTTCTCAGGCTTACAAACCGTTGCTTTGTATCATAATCTTTAACTTGATTGTCTCTTCAGATGGGAAAGTAAAACCAGCAAGGCAAGCAAAAAAATCCAACCATTTAAGCGACTATTTTATTTTTCAGCAATTTTATACCTCTATTTAGATTTTATATGTGAGTTAAGATTAGTCGATCGTATCTGGCAATAAACGTACTTGCATAAAATTTACTGAATTCCGCTGCCGATGTTACCAAATAGCAAAACATACAAATTGCAAAAAATATAAGTTTTTCAATATCTATTTTTTTAGAAATCTTTCATGTTATATTTGTTATAGAAACCATCGATGATATAAATTATATAGCTGTGCTATACAAAAACCACAAAAACGGCTTATTATATTTAAGACTCTGCCATCACCGAAACGATAGATGTTTAATTCTCTACGATGCCTAGCTCAGTTACTATAAAATATATCAGTCTATAGGATCTTCCGGGCGCTTCACTGTGAAACCTATGATGTGGTGAAAACCAGAAGGAGGTCTGGGGAATTATGAAGCTACAGAAACTTACACGGTTCGGATTATTTTAAAGTTATATAAATTTTACATAATAATAGATCATGGTTTGGTAAAACACCGCTTTTTCTGCGAAAAGCGGTGTTTTTTTTGTGTATTTTTGCAAGATGTCACACATGTGAACCCCTGTTTTTGCAAGAATGGCGCAAATGAGAACTGCACAGCTGCCGATATTTTTTATAAAATCATAGCAGGGGTACAAAAGAATTATGTTATCCAATGTAAAACAAAAATACATCTGACAGGAGGAAGGCTTATGCAACAGCAATCGTTATACGCCCCTGCACGTCAGGGGATCACGCTTAGCGGCTACATAAAAAATTGGCTGAAGGGAATGATTTTTGCTTTCAAGCCAAAAAATCTGCCGTTTACCCTCGGGATCACCGTGCTGTCCGCCGTGGTCGGCACGTTGCTCACGGTATTTGTTTTTCCGGGGCTGTTTTCCCGCAGCACGACCGTAAATGCCGCTTACGGCGGCCTGGCAGTATCCCTGACGGTGACGACAGTGATGAACATCATCATCGGGTTTCTGCAGAAAAGGAAGGGATATTTCGCCGAAATTGCTTCCGTCGGGAAGCTGTGGTTTCAGATGTTCGGCAAAAAAATAAGTCTTAAGGAACGGATCTACGCCATTGTATTGTCGGTGTGCGGGCTGGTACTGGGCTGCTTTTTCAGCCATCCGTTCATGCTCCTGCTGGCTGTTTCTCTGTGGTTTTTTGCAATCGCGGGCGAGCAGGGGCAGGCGCTGATGCCCATAGCAGCCCTGCAGAACAGCTTCAACGGGAAATTTCGTCCGGAGTACAAACGCAATTCTCAGGCAACCAGGCGGGATTTGGCCGCCTTGGCCGTGGGAATGTTTGTAACGTCGGCTGTTTTTACGATCATAGGAGGTGTTGCGGCATGAAGAAAATAAAGAGGTGTCTGGCATTGTTTGTCCTTGTACTTGCCTTGTGTCTACCCTGTATCGGCGGCATCACTGTGCTGGCAGAAGGAAATACCTGCCGGAGCTGCGGAAAGGACATCCCCGAGAGTACAATCATCTGCCCCTATTGCTGGGTCTGCTCGCTATGCGGCACAAAGAACAACGAGAATGCAACGGTGTGTGAAAACTGCGGTGCCCGGAATGCCGGTGGGGGAGAACAATCCAACGGAGGACAGGCCGGCGGAGAACAGGCCGGCGGTGAACAATCCAACGGAGGACAGGCCGGCGGTGAACAGGCCGGCGGAGAACAGGCCGGCGGTGAACAGGCCGGCGGAGAACAGGCCGGCGGAGAACAGGCCGGCGATGCGAAATACGGTGTGGACGATTACGGCACTCCGCTTCCCTTTCCGATGGAAAATCTCTCGGAGTATCTCTTTGCACCCGAAGCGCTGGAAGTGAAGACTATGCCAAACGGAGAAGTCATGTACTGGCCTGCAGGGATGCCGCTGCCGCTCAATATGGGGGAACACTATGTCTCATTCGGGATCAGCAAAGTCAGAGACCATTACACCACAGAAGGGAAAGAGATTTACCGCTACGGCTGGAGCCTGCAATTTGAAACCAAATCCGTGAATCGCAATCAGGATAATTTCGGCCCCAATAAGCCCAGATTTGTCGCCGACGGCTGGGAGGACTACACCGATGAGTATTATAACGAAGAGTATGTCGCTGAGCATTATGGCAATCTTCTCGTCGATGACGTGTCTGTTCTGTGGAGTACGATCTTGAGGCTGAGATATGACAAACCTTTGATATGGTGTACCAAGGATGGCATCGTCGAGGAAAACTTGTATGGAACTGATTTTATTTATGATCAGACCCAGGGCAGAGGTGCCGTTGGGTTTATCGATGTCATTTGTTACGCTGCGGAGGGCGGGTTCCCAGCCTCTGGTTCGTGGGCAGAGGGCAATCACGGAAGCGGCGGCAATCGGATCATTCAGCTGGAGGACGGCACCTATATCACAGTTGATGAAAACGGCAATCCGCTGACCGGCGGTATCGTACAGAAGGAGGACGGCACCTACACCAACCAGACCGGGACTCTCCCCGTGCCCGATTACCGGGACTATGAGGTGGGCGACATCATAACGGTCGGCGGGGTGGCCTTTGTGCTCCTGCTTGTGGCAGGCGTTCCCACCTGGGTGGGCCCCGGCGGGATCGGGCTGGACGGAAAATCCCTGATTCCCGAAGACGGACCGGCAGACGCCGGGCCGAAACCCGAGCCGTCCGAACCCGATACCCCAAAAGAGCCGCAGGAGGAGGTCACGCCCACAGACGAGGATTCCGGCGGGGAAACGGGTACCGATGGCTGGAAGGACACCTCAGGCTATATCACCGAGGCCATGAAGGGAACGCCGATTGTCACCGAGATCATGGACCTGCTTTTCATTATGGACGAAAGCGGCGTTAACGTCGCCAAGCTGGCCGGACCACTTGCGTCGGCCGGGTTTGATTTTATTGATTTTTCCGCGCAGGGCAGCGATGCGGTGACCGCCGGGATTAAGACCCTGATCTCTGCCGGCATGAAGATGGCGGCAGGCGCGGGTGCGTCCTATACCGACGTCGCGCTCAATGCGATGAAGTACGAGTTTTGCGAATTTGCCAAGCAGTTTGAAAACTTTACCGGGATCGACACCAGCGGAATCCAGGATATGGCTTCCAGGATCACCTCGTCGGTGAGCCCGGGCGAAAACCTCAAGAATACGGCCGGCGTTATGGTGGACTTTTTCCGGGAAGGCTACAAGTGCTTTGTCACCAAAGAAGGCAATGAATTCACCACCGGCCTGATCGAAGGCTACCGCAGCGGAAAATACGGCGAAAACATAAAGAATATGCAGCTTTCCATCGATATGATCAACGATTACTTCAGCGGCAAGCCGGTGCTGGAGGAGATCCGGACGGGATTGGGTCAGATGCTGGAGGAAACGAATCAATCCATTTCGGATTACATCAGCAAAGG
>CALXGU010000103.1 GCA_944387905.1 uncultured Clostridia bacterium | reverse complement strand
ATCTGTTTATATGCCTGGGGATTATGGAGCAGTTATGAAAATAACAACAGACGGCAAAATTATTTCACAAAAAGGCTCTGTAAAAATAGCAGACGCAACTTCAATAACAGCAGCAGTCAGCGTTTTTGTCGGTGAATCGCGGACTGATGCTTTCCAACAAGCAAAAAATCAGCTGAAAAATGCATTTAATTATACATATGAATGCAAAAAACATGCGTCTATTCATTCTGAGATATTTAATAGAGTCGATTTTTCATTAGGACACACATCCAAAAATACATGTAATGAAGAACTTTTGCTTGAAGCGTTCGATAAGAGAGCCTCTAATGAATTGATTGAAAAACTTTACGCCTATGGTAGGTATCTGTTTATTTGCTCTACCTCTGATAAAAATACGCTTCCTTGCCATCTTACAGGATTGTTCAATGGAACTTATCGTTGCTTTTGGGCATTCAATATGTTTAATGTGAATTTTCAAATGATATATTGGCACGCGCTATCCGGAAATATACCGTCTTTTCTAAGGTTAGCTCTTGAATATATAGAATCACATATGTCTGATTATCGTGAAAATGCGAAGAAAATTTTTGGATGTCGCGGGATACTGATAAACTCCGTAAACACTCCCGAATCGGGTCTGTATAAATGCCTTGGGCGGCATATAGTAAATTGGACTGGCGCTGCAGCATGGATATCCCAACATTTCTGGGACTATTACAGATATACCGGAGATGATATTTTTTTAAGAGAACACGCCCTTCCGTTTATGTATGAAGTTGCATTATTTTATGAAGATTTTGTTGTTGAGGCTGCAGATGGATATTACGATCTATATCCTTCTGTATCTCCTGAAAATACATGTGCCAATGCCATGGAAAATATGGGGCTGGACGGCATAGAGACTTCAAAAAATGCGACAATGGAAATCGCTCTTATGAAAGAATTGTTTACAAACCTTTTAAAGGGCTGTGAAAAAACCGGAATGTACGGCTGGAAAATTACTCTTTGGAAACAAATGCTTTCAAAAATCAGAAAGTATAAAATCAACAAAGAAGGTGCAATCAAGGAATGGATAGATGATTATTATATCGATAATTATCATCATCGTCATCATAGTCACATTTATCCTTTGTTTCCTGGTGATGAAATAAGCGAAGGTGATAAACTTTATAATAATTTTATTATAGCTGAAGATATGAGACTTAAGTATGGGTTGAATGATCAATGTAACTGGTCTGTTGTATATATGGCATGCATTGCAGCACGCATTCATAGAGGGGATATGGCGCTTGATTTACTTGAAGCGCTTGCTAAAACCTGTCTGATGAATAACTTTTTTACCGTTTCCAACGACTGGAGAAGAATGGGAGCTATCAGCTGTTCCGATTTTAGAAAAGCGCCATTCCAGATAGATGGTAATATTGGTTTTCCTGCTGCAGTAAACGAATTGCTTTTGCAGTCATCAGACGAAAATATATGTATACTACCAGCGTTGCCTACAAAATGGCGTACTGGTAAAATAAGCGGGCTTTTAGCACGTAACGCTATTAAATGTGATATTAGCTGGAGCAGAAACAGCGGAAAAGTCACTTTATACTCTAAAAATGAAATCAACATTAAACTTAAAATCAAAAGTGGATATGTCTTTGAGAATAATAAAGATACAATAAATATTAATATTTGTGGTATAAACAGATTTATTTTTAAAAAAGAATAATATAAGTCAGCAGATATACTACCGCGTACAAATTTTCTTTGTTAAGTAGAAATATCTCTTACTACTATTTTGCTTCATATTAATTAAAGCCAACATAGCATTAGACTTAAAATTCACATTTGCATATATTATAAAAAATCAGCACACATAGATACAGTGTATATGTGTGCTGAAATATTATTTTTGTTCATTGCCCATGCCATGGCCATTTTGATTATTATTGCCATTCCCCTTATCATCTTTTATATTATCAAATCCAGAGGTTTCATTTGCCTTTTCATCAATAAGTTCTCTAATTTCTCGCATCGAAAGGTTGCTTATTTCTTCAAGGTGTTAGTGTATTATTTGTTCGCTTTATAACTTCGTTGAAATTCCATTTTGTATCACTTACGACTTCGTCAATGAGTCGAAAAAGAGGCTCGCAGTTATTCATTGGAATCTGTACCGCCAATACTCCGCCATTTTTCAATTTATCCATTAAAACCGGAATAAGAGAATAATGATCTGGTATCCATTACAAACAGGCATTTGAAAAAAGTAGATCATACTTGCCTTTAAGTGATAAAACGTCACATAGTTCAAATTTGATATTCAAATACTCTTGTCGTGCTCTTTTTTCATATCAAACGAATTATCAATATCAAGAATATTTGAATTTGGAGATATCTCTTTCAGAACATTAGTGCTGTTACCAGGACCACATCCGATATCAATAATAGATACTGCGGATACATTTTTCAAATGTAATGCTAAATCAATCGCCGGCTGTGTACGTTCATTCTTAAATTTTAAATATTGTTTTGAATCCCAGTCTGACATATTATCACCTCGTTAAAATTGATTCTATACTTAGCTTAAATTTAAAATTATAAGTCAAATTTTTCAATTATTTTAAAAAACAAAATCAGCTGAAAAAGCCTTTTTTCTGATCTGCGATTTATAAAAATAAGTTTTTTACATATCAATTTAAAAATAAGTTTTTTACATATCAATTAAAGTAATATTAAAAAAGAGCTACCAGACGTACAATAATGTCTGATAGCTCACTATCACACTATGACTTTTTAGTTATAACAACTTAAAAAATCATTCCCACTCGACTTCCTCTTTTTTATTCAATGTGTTTTTCATTGATTTGCTGTGATTAGATTTCTTAAATTTCACAATTTTTTATGGCGTGATTTGGTTTGCACAAATTTTAGTACTCAAAAAGTACTCAAAGATAAATTAAGAAGTACGAATTTTATCTGTAGCTTATTATATTTATATTATCATAAAAACGTTGATATTTTAATAGTTGTATCAAAATAGCTTACAAGTAAACGCCAACGGTTAAAACATGTATTTTTTGTTCCTCTCACACTAAAGATTAATGGATGCAACTAAATTTTAGCAACACCCATTAATATAAGTATTTTCGAGAAAACATTCTGCTTTATGTCTCTTCTATAATGCAAATATTTTTCAAATTGGTTGAATGCAATGTTACCATATTCATTAAAGTCACAGCAGTAGTGTAATCTTTAAAAAAGCATGGGACATGGGATACACACCATTCATTCAGATTATTATCATCTGCCCAAATATAAAATATATCGGTATTTTTTTCCTTTTGACACTTCAAGTAAAACATAATATCACCAATATTATTTTACTTCATTGTGATTGTAAATATGCCTTACTTTTTTATCCAAATTTCTTTCCAAAAGATGTTTGCTAACGAAATTGTCCTCGTTTTTATAGTTTCAGCATTCCATACTTTTGTGTTGTTATAAGCATCAACAAACTCTTTTACAGAAGAAAAATTAGTTTCAATATACTTATTCACCTTATCATTGACAGAAGCATGCTTCAAATTTTTGTTAATTCTTTTAACTAATGGTATTAAATTCCCTATATAACACACAGAATTATCATTCGTTGAATCAGGTAATATATGCTCTATTGTAAATTTTGTTAACACATAGTCATCAATTTTCGAAAGATATAACTCATATTCCTGCAATATATGTCTACATTCTTTTCTTGCATTACGTTTTAATTCTGGGTGCTTTTTTTGTTGGTTAGAAAAAGTAAGTTGTGAAAAGGCTGAAATAAACTTTTCTTTATCGACTTTTTCAAATAATTTATCAATAAAACTATCCATCAGTTCCTTTGAAAAATTCAAATGCAATTTAATAGCATAATCATATACAATTTCTTCTATAGCATTGGTTTTTTCTTTACATACTACTACATATATTGATAAAAAGTTTTTGATAGATACTAGATATTTCTCAACCTTTTCAATCGATATATATCCCTTATGTAAAGCTTCAAATACACTTAGTAAAATTGGTCTAAACTGATTGTTATTGTTCTGATTTAAGAATCTTAAAACATAATTTATAACCGGAGAGTAATTTTTATCATCAACATTGCTAAACGAATTATAAAATTCTGATTTTAATAGTAAATCATCTAGCAAATCCTTAACTTTTTCTTTAGGAGTATGTTTCTTTAATGCATAGTATTCTCCTGTTTTCGAAGTTTTCCCAATACAATGAGTTATATAATGAGTAATAAACCGTTTCAATGAAGATAAAGGGATTCCTTCAACATTAAAAACTATTTTATCCCACTTATCCTTTGCAATATCACTCCCAACAGAATCTTTATAATACATAAAAATAAAATTTTTTAGAAGCTCATGCTGCTCAAGTGGCAAGCCTCTCGAATTGAGTATTTCAAATATGATGTATCCCTCTTGTTCTTTATCAACTGTAATTTCGATTGCTTTCAGATTAATTACAGCATCTCTAAATGCACATAACCACTCTATCGTTTTGCTATCATTCATTCCATTTATTTTCAACGAGATATACTCATAGAAATATTTATAACAATCGATAAAAAGTTTCCCTTGCTTATCTAATGATATGTTTTCATTTTTAAAATACTCTTCTACAGATAATAAACTTTGAGGATTTTGAAAATAATCAAATACTATATTTGAAAACACTGTAAAATCATCATTTATAACTCGCATCTGTTCAATGCCATCATCATTATTAAATGTGCAATACTTCCTTATTCCCGAATATAATTTAGATTGATTTTTTTCTGCAAAAAATTTCGAGATAACGGCAATTAATATGGTAATAGTGGTCAGTCGCTGTTGACCATCCACTACAATCCAGTTGTTAGTTTTTTTTTCGAATATAAAACTGCCAATAAAATGATATTTGTCATCATCGGCGTTTCCCATTGAAAAAATTATATCTTCTACTAAATTTCTCCATTGTTCTTCGTTCCAAACATATTTTCTCTGATAACGCGGAATCTTGTATTGTACGTTGTTTGATAATTCGCGTCCTATTGTAACTTCATTTGGATTAAAACTCATTTTGTCACTTCCTAAAAATAAATAAATACTCGTGTGCTATTAATAAAAAGTTGTATTTCACACTGTTCGTTTTCCAATATCCTGTTGCTTTACAGTTGTGCTGTTCTTTTATGATAAGCTCTTTCAGTTTGAACCCTGAATCTTGAAATATTTTCATCACATCAAAGGACATTGGAATCATACAGCCTTTTTGCCTGGTATCGCCCATCAGAATAGCACAGAACTTGTCCTTTTTTAGCACACGGTAGCTTTCTGATGCAACCTTTTTCATTTCTTCCAAAAAATCCTTGACTTTTAACTGAGATAAATCATTTTTTAAGCCATCGCTATATTTAATAATATCAGCATAAGGTGGATGTGTACATATTAAATCTATGCTTTCATCAGGAACAAAATCAAGGTTTCTTGCATCGCCTTTTTTTATATATACCTTTCCTTTTGCAGGCTCATAATCAAAATCTGTTTTTTCTGTGCATCTGTCGAGAGCTGCATCATTCACATCAACACCGATTATATCTCTATTTAAAAGCTTTGCCTCAACAAGAGTAGTGCCACCGCCTGCGAATTGATCTAACACTAGTTCTCCTTCTTGGGAATACCTGAGTATGATATTTCTTGGAATGTACGGTGACCAGTTTCCACGCCATTTTGCATCGTGGGTTGCCCAATCACCGCGTTTTGGAAATGACCAATGTGTAGTCATCTCAAGTTCAAAATCTTCCGGCTCCCATTTTTTAATTTTTTTATTTTCCATATTACTGTCTCCGGTTAATGTTAATATCAAACAAGATGTTCAAATTTA
>CALXGU010000102.1 GCA_944387905.1 uncultured Clostridia bacterium | reverse complement strand
TATGTTGGATTATGGTTATTGCTGATACGGCAAGACATCCCAGCGCAGGTCCGATTTTATGAGCAACAACGAGCAACGGACAAGCAATGCTTGTAAATAGAATAAATGTAATAATGCTTCTTTTTCTGTGCGGATTAATTTTAATGACAACGGAGAAAAAGATATATATGGCAGCAAGTATAAAAACGATTTTATTTTCAGGCAACAATCCAAGCAGAACACCGAAAGATGTAGCAATGCACTTGCCGCCTTTGCCTTTATCAAAAGGGGAAACGGCATGCCCGAGTACAGGCGCGGCCATGATAAGACTTAATATGACAGCATTATCGCCCACAAAATTACGAGTCAAAAAAACAGGTATAAATCCCTTTAGCATATCAAGCAAAAGACAGCAGAATCCGACCATAATCCCACAATGCTTGAACGCGTTGGCAGCCCCGGGATTTCCGTCAGAACTGACAGCACATAAATCTGTATCACACACCAGTTTCGGAATAATCTTGCAGAACATAATACCACCGCACAAAAATCCGGACAGTATTAAGAAGAGTCTCATCAAAACTTGATATATACTCATGCTCTCATCACCCTTTCGGCAATATCGTTTGCGGCGTATGGATTAATAACAGCTTTCTGCCTGTTTTTCATGTGATCCGCTCTTTCTTTGTCACATGCAATCAGCAGCGACTGACCAACAGCATCGGTTATATTTTTGGCATTGTATGACATGCCTTGATCAGAGAAAAATTTCGCATTATAAGTTTCACATCCTGGTATTGCATTTACGTGTACCATTGGTATATTGGATACGGCAGCTTCAGTGCTTGAAAGACCGCCGGGTTTTGTAAGCAGAACATCTGCCGCTTTCATATAAATATTGATATCTTTTGTAAACGGCACAGCTGTAATTTGCGAGCAATTATAATGCTTGCTGTCGATTTCGTCTTTTAAAGCATCGTTTCTGCCTGTGAAAGCAAAGATATGGTAACTATCATCTGCCTGTTTTATAAGTTCATCACATAGTTTTAAAAAGTTTCCTCCGGCAATGCCTCCGCTCATGGCAAGTATGATTTTTTTGTGCTTTTTAACGCCCAAAATATCCTTGGCTTGCTGTTTTGACAGTTCACTGTTGAATTTAGATGATACTGGAATTCCTGATGGTATAAGACTGTCAGACGGAAGACCTTTTTTGTTGAGCTTGCGGCTTAAACTGCTGTGCGGTATAAAATAGCAGTCCAAGTTTGTTTCTGCAATAAAAGGAATCACTGTATAATCCGTTAAAACCCCATAAAAAGGTATATCGCATTTTGTTCTTTTCTTTATTGCGGTCAGAGATTCCATTCCGTAAAGATGTGTTGATATTACAGCATCAAATCTATTGGCAATAATAAAATCATAAAGATTTTGAGAATATGTAGCATTTGCGTAATATACAGGAGAGGTAATACCGGTATAATCATAAATGGCACCGGCTTTATATATAACTCCGAACGTAGAAGGAGAATTTTTGATAATTCCATTATACAAAGAAGATACCATTTTCTGAGCGCGTTTGCTTTTGAACAGCACCGGATCGGCAATATAACACTTGATAGAATTGCGTTCCAGAGCCTCTTTGACTGCATAAGCTGCACTGTTGTGCCCTTCACCTGTGTAACAGCTTAAAATTAAAACGTTCATCTGTTTTTCCCCTTGAAGTCTATTTATAATTACATTTTTAAACATAACATTATAAATTTCAATAGACAAAGCCAAATATATGTACGATTTTAGGACAAATTTCAGTATTTGTACACATTCTGTCATGTGTCTTGATTAAAATCAAAGCCGTATTGAAAAGCAAAAAACAAGATGATATAATGATATCATAAATGAAGAGGAGGAAGTTATGAAGAGAATAATTAAAGTATCAGCATTTATTTTAATTGCCGTAATGCTGATAAGTATTATGTCCGCGTTGAGTTTTGCAAGCGGGAAAGAAATTTTAACAGTTAACGGTAACACCATTTACAGCGATTCTACTATTTACGATATATATGATATGTACGGAATAGAAAAGCTGCAGACGGAATCAATTTTCGGCGGATATGCCTATACGTTTTATGATAATGATTACAGCAATTTTCTTTATGTTGAAACGAATGAATCGGGCAAGATAGCCAGTTACTGTACGTTCGGCGGAAATTTCAGATCAAATGCAGGCAATTACGGAGAAAAAGGCTCAAATACCGTATATTCATTAAGCGGAACTACGTTTACAGATTACGACAACAATAACTGGGGTGTAGTGGGATACTGCCCGGAAAATATTGAAGACAGAACGGCGCCGACGGAGCTGTATAACAGCGATGCAAAATATGCGGAATATACTGCGATGCATGCAGTTGCTATGTGGAATGCGGTGTCAAAGTATTACGGAAACAATTCAAGCATAGCTTTTGACAGCCGTTCATTTTATATAAACAGACAGCTGATGGAAAGCGGCAGTAATTTGTATGATTACTGCAACAATGTAGGGAAAAGTGATCAGTTCCAGCTGATTATATCTTCAGCTGCTTTGCCGTTTTTAATACAGACAGGAGCGTGCTATCCCAATCCCGGCATGTACGCAATGTACGCGAGAAATTACAATATCCCATCGGATTCGTATCCTGTTTTTGACTGCAACGAAACCGGCGGGTTTATAACGGGCAGTATCAGGAGTGTTTATTATTCAGAAATACAGAAGGTAGCATATACCGAAAAAGAAAAAGAACTGCTTGACAAAGCACGTGAGATATATAATCAGAGTGTAGAAATATTCAACAGCAGTTCTGAATATTTTGAAATATCTCCTCAGGACAGCACACTGCCTCTTGAACCCGGCAAGATTTATCTTAATAAGCTTCAGGGAGCGCTCGGTTATATAAATGCGATACGTGCCGGCGCCGATCTGCCGCTGCTCACGTTATCTGAAGAGCTGTCGCAGGGCTGTCAAAATAAGGCCATACTCACTTCATACTTGTCCAAAAACAATATATCCAATCCGTCACCGCACTTTCCGCCCAAAGTTGATGGCATAAGTGATGAGTATTATCAATTAGCCCAAAGCGGTGCAGGTGAAAATCTGTATCACGGGGATATAATAACCAGTATAACAAACGCTCTCAACGATGCTTACGGCGACCCTATTTTATGCGGACACAGATACAATCTGCTGGATCCGAATTGGCAGTATATCGGTTTTGGTTCAACTGAGGTCAGCGGTCATCTTTCCATTGGCATACAGGGTGTTCATAAAATGAGCGGATATCAGCAGAGTGAAGCGGAGATAGTGGCGTGGCCGTCTAAGGGCGTTATGCTGGAAGAAGCATCTGCCGGAAGCAATACTATGTATACCGCTAAATTTGTTAAAAATTACAGTCTGACTGACAATACCGGCGTTATTTTCAAATGTCTCAATACAGGAGAAGAATATAGGTTTAACGCAGGCGAAGAAAATACCGATGATCATCGTCTGCACAACAACGGAAACATAATTTCATATTACGATGCAAACATTTCAATGACCGTTGGCAATGTGTATGAAATAACCCTCACTAACGTGACGGACAGAGCCAGCGGCAATACTACAAATTATGTATATAGGTCTGTATATGAGTCTGCTTACAATTCATTGCAAAACGACGCTCCTGAGGATATAAGGCTTTCCGACAGTTCGATTTCGGTGGCTGTGAAAAAGACGGTAAAACTCACAGCGAGCGTTTTGCCTGAATCGTGCGGAAATAAAATGATAACATGGGAGACGGACAACGCTAAAGTTGCCACTGTTAATGAAAACGGCTATGTAACAGGCCACGGTGTCGGAACAGCGGTCATATCTGCCAAAACCGATAACGGTATAATAAAGAGATGCACTGTAACGGTAGTAAGTACGCCGTTTACCGACTTGACATCGGAATGGTATATACCTTATATTGAAAAAGCGTATCAAAACGGGCTAATGAACGGAATGACTCCCACTACGTTTGAACCGTCAACAGGGATGTCAAGGGCAATGTTTGTAAAAGTATTGACAAATATAGAGGGCGTTTATCTTGACAATAATTTACCTACAGTGTTCAGCGATGTGCCTGTGGGCAAATATTATACCGGTCCTGTCGCATGGGCAAATCAAAACGGTATAGTTGAAGGAATAACCCCTACTGAGTTTGCACCTAATGATCTTATAACCCGTGAACAAATGTGCGCAATGCTGATAAGATATGTTCAGTATAAAAATATTACTCTTGATCAGAGCGTTGAAGCCGTTGTGTTCGATGATGAAAATCAAATATCTGATTATGCGAAGGAATATGTCAAAATATGCCAGAGAGCAGGGATAATAGACGGCATGACTCCGACTACATTTGAACCCAAGGGCAAGGCGACACGCGCACAGGTCGCAAAGATTTTCTCGATATTTATAGATTATTTAACCTAAAATAAAAACCGGCACTTTGGGGACGGTTTCTTAATTAAAATATTATTGAAATTGTTTACATCAATATATTAAAATGTTATAATATATAAATAACGATTTAAAAGGGGAATGGCTTTGCCTGAATTAGATTATAAACAATATATTTGCAAAATAAAAGATTTCTTTTCGCATACCCAAACAGTACCAAAGGCGATGGTCGTTACATATGGCTGTCAGCAGAATATAAGTGACAGCGAAATAATTAAAGGTATGCTGAAACAATGCGGATATGAGTTCTGCGAATCGTCTGATGCGGCAGATTTGGTGGTATTCAATACATGTGCCGTAAGAGAGCACGCAGAGCTTCGGGTATACGGAAATATAGGTGCTTTGAAACCAGTAAAAAAACTGCGTCCGGAACTTAAAATAGCAGTATGCGGCTGCATGATGCAGCAAGAACAGGTGCAGAAACAAATAAAACAAAAATACAGGCATGTTGATATGGTTTTCGGCCCGTCTTTAATATACAAGTTTCCTGAAATGCTGTACAAGTCGATTACTGAGCACAGAAAAATATTCGACCGCTCAGAGCATCCTGAAATTATCGAGGGGCTGCCGGTCATGCGCGCAGAAAATAACAAGGCATGGGTAACCGTAATGTACGGGTGCAATAACTTCTGTACTTATTGTATAGTGCCTTATCTTCGCGGCAGAGAGCGAAGCAGGAATCCTGAAAATATAATAAAAGAAGTAAAAGACTTAATAAACAGCGGCTATAAGGATATTACTTTGCTTGGGCAGAACGTCAATTCATATGGAAAAGATCTTGATACTGATATAGATTTTGCAGATCTTCTCAAAGAATTGAATGGGCTGGAGGGTGACTTTTGGCTTAGGTTTGTCACAAGCCATCCGAAAGACTGTACAAAAAAACTTATAGATACAATGGCGGATTGTGATAAGGTGTGCAATCAGCTGCATTTGCCTTTTCAGTCCGGAAATGACAGAGTTTTGAAAGCAATGAACAGGCATTACACATTTGACCAGTATGTGAGCCTTACAGACTATATCCGTGAAAAAATACCCGATATAGTACTTACAAGCGATGTTATAGTGGGGTTTCCCGGGGAGACCGAAGAGGAATTTGAAGACACTGTGCGGCTTGTTAAAAGAGTTGAATTCGACAATCTGTTCACTTTTATTTATTCTAAGCGCAGCGGTACTCCGGCTGCCGTTATGAAAGATCAAATTGACGACGATATTAAATCACAGCGATTTGACAGACTGCTGTCAGTACTGCATCCTATTTCAAAAATCAAGAATGATGCTTATATGGGAAAGACGGTAAAAGTTTTCGTTGAGGGTGAAAGTAAAACCGATAGTAATGTCCTTTCAGGCAAAACAGAGGGCGGAAAAACTGTTGATTTTATTGCTGACAAGTTACTTATTGGCATCTCTGCAACTGTAAAAACTAA
>CALXGU010000101.1 GCA_944387905.1 uncultured Clostridia bacterium | reverse complement strand
GATACAGACTATTGTTTCAGAGAGCCGCAGGCTGGTGAAATGCGGTACGATACTGTATTTGAATGGATTTCCGAGGGCAAGCTGAAATTTAGAGTACGCGAGCCGGAGTCAGCACTCCGTTATAAAATGCCGGCGCGTGAAAGCGCGCTGTGAGAGGACGTTTTTACGTCAAGCCGGGTGGCACCGCAGGAGTTTACAGCTCTTGTCCCTGCAATAATTTTATTTATTGGGGACAGGAGCTTTTTATTTTAAAACCGTCCCCTCACCTGAAAGGAGTAACAATCATGAAAGAAATCCCCTACAAAATTTATCTTGACGAAAAGGAACTGCCGAAAAAATGGTATAATCTCAGAGCGGATATGAAAAACAAGCCCGCTCCCCTGCTCAATCCGGCAACTATGAAGCCCATGACAGAAAACGAGCTTGAGGCGGTGTTCTGCAAAGAGCTGGTAAAGCAGGAGCTGGACGATACCACAGCTTATTTTGATATACCCGACGAAATAGTTGAATTTTACAAAATGTACCGACCGTCTCCGCTTATACGCGCATACTGTCTTGAAAAAAAGCTCGGCACCCCCGCTCATATCTATTATAAGTTTGAAGGCAACAACACAAGCGGCAGTCATAAACTCAACAGTGCGATAGCACAGGCGTATTACGCAAAAAAACAGGGTCTCAAAGGTGTCACTACTGAAACGGGCGCCGGTCAGTGGGGTACAGCCTTGAGCATGGCAACCGCATATCTCGGCTTGGACTGCAAAGTATATATGGTCAAGGTGTCATATGAGCAAAAGCCGTTTAGGCGAGAGGTGATGCGTACATACGGAGCGTCGGTAACACCGAGCCCGAGCATGAATACAAATGTAGGCCGAAAAATTTTAGAAAAGCACCCGGGCACATCGGGAAGTCTGGGCTGCGCTATAAGCGAGGCGGTTGAGGACGCCACTACACATGAGGGCTACCGTTATGTTTTAGGCAGTGTGCTCAACCAGGTCCTTCTGCATCAAAGCATCATCGGACTTGAAGCTAAGACAGCTCTTGACAAATACGGTGTAAAGCCTGATATTATTATCGGCTGTGCGGGAGGCGGCAGCAACCTCGGCGGACTTATCTCCCCGTTTATGGGTCAGAAACTGCGCGGCGAGGCAGATTACAGATTCATTGCTGTAGAGCCCGCGTCCTGTCCCAGCTTTACACGCGGCAAATTCGCGTATGATTTCTGCGATACCGGCATGGTATGTCCGCTTGCCAAAATGTACACCCTGGGCAGTAACTTCATTCCCTCTGCAAATCACGCCGGAGGTCTAAGGTATCACGGTATGAGCAGCACTCTGAGCCAGCTGTATCATGACGGTCTTATGGAGGCTGTGAGCGTTGAACAGACAAGTGTATTTGAAGCTGCTGAATATTTTGCAAGAACCGAGGGTATTCTTCCTGCTCCGGAGAGCAGCCATGCCATTCGCGTCGCGATCGATCAGGCACTGAAATGCAAAGAAACGGGCGAAAATAAAGTTATACTGTTCGGACTTACCGGCACAGGTTATTTTGACATGGTCGCTTACGAAAAATTCCATGACGGCCAGATGCAGGACTATATACCAACCGATGCCGACTTACAGCAGGGCTTTGACGGTATTCCCGCTCAGCCGGAGTTTTAATTATGCGATAACGCCGAAAACCGGCGCCGCAACAACACAACGTTCTGTTTAAAAACGACGTTTTTGCTTAAACACAACGTTCCTGCTTAAGCACGACGTTTCTGCTTAAGCACGACGCTCTGCTTAAAATAACAAAATTCATCAGCAAATTAGCACTCTACGCCATAGAGTGCTAATTTTAATTTTTAGATAACAATTTGTTCATAATATATTCATAAATATAGTTTACACTATTTGCAAAACACTGAAAGGAGAATTATTATGAATTTAAATAGATTTACCGAGAAATCAGTTGAAGCGATACAGGACGCACAGCAGATCGCCCGCGACAACGGTAACCAGCAGCTGACACAGCAGCATATTCTTCTTGCGCTGATACGCGCTAAAGGCCTTATTACTCAGCTGCTTATAAAACTGGGCTGCAACGAACAGCAGACCGAGGAGGATACCCTTGCCGTCGTTGAAAAACTGCCCAAAGTCAGCGGAGGTGAACTCTATGCTGGCGATGATGCCGTAAAAGTTCTTGAAGGCGCTGAAAAAACAGCTCAGAACATGAAGGATGAATACACATCCGTTGAGCATATTTTTCTGGCGATGCTGAGCAGTCCAAACAGCGAGGTCAAAAAAATATTTGCAGATAACGGCATAACAAAAGATGCGGTCATGAAAGCTCTTGTGGGCATTCGCGGAAACACAAGGGTAACAGGTTCCAATCCTGAGGATACCTATGACGCTCTGAAAAAGTACGGCACTGATCTGGTGGAACGTGCCCGTGCGCAAAAGCTGGATCCTGTCATTGGGCGTGACAGCGAAATACGCAACGTCATACGTATATTGTCCAGAAAGACAAAAAACAACCCTGTACTTATAGGTGAACCGGGCGTGGGCAAAACTGCCATCGCCGAGGGTCTGGCTCAGAGAATCGTGAGAAACGATGTACCGACCAGTCTTAGAAACAAAACTATTTTTTCTCTTGATATGGGTTCGCTTATCGCGGGCGCAAAATACCGCGGAGAGTTTGAAGACAGACTGAAAGCCGTTTTGCAGGAAGTCAAAAAAAGCGAAGGCAATATAATACTGTTTATCGATGAACTGCACACGATCGTCGGCGCCGGAAAGACGGACGGAGCAATGGACGCAGGCAATATATTGAAGCCTATGCTTGCCAGAGGCGAGCTGCATTGTATAGGAGCAACCACTCTGGATGAGTACCGAATGTATATCGAAAAAGACCCGGCTCTGGAGCGCAGGTTTCAGCCTGTAATGGTAGACCAGCCTACAGTCGAGGACACTATCGCGATACTCAGAGGACTAAAAGAGAGGTATGAGGTATTTCACGGAGTCAAGATACAGGATAACGCTCTTATTGCTGCAGCCACACTATCTGACCGGTATATCACTGACAGATTTTTGCCTGACAAGGCTATAGATCTTGTGGACGAGGCATGTGCTCTTATCCGCTGCGAGATAGATTCAATGCCGACAGAACTGGATATAATACAGCGTAAAATAATGCAGCTGGAAATGGAAGAGCAGGCAGTAAAGAAAGACAGCGAGGCGGCGCCCAGACTTAAAGAGATACAAAAAGAACTCGCTGAGCTCAGGGACAGTTTTTCCGAAATGAAAGCAAAGTGGGATAACGAAAAACGTGAAATCGGTGAACTGTCGGGACTCAGAAAGCAGATAAACGATTTGAACTCACAGATAGAAAACGCAGAACAGCAGCATGATTTGGAAAAGGCCGCCAAGCTGAAATACGGAAAACTTCCGGAACTTACCGCCAGACTTGAAAAGCTTGAGTCCGAAACTGCAGAGCACAAAAAGGAAACCGGACTTCTAAGAGACAAGGTCACTGATGAGGAGATAGCAAAAATAGTTGAGAGATGGACCGGGATACCCGTATCGCGTCTGGTGCAGAGCGAGCGTGAAAAACTTTTGTCCCTGTCAGACATTTTGCACAAGCGTGTAATCGGGCAGGACGATGCGGTGCAGCGGGTCTGCGATGCTATACTGCGTTCGCGCGCAGGTATTCAGGACAAAAACAGACCTATAGGCTCGTTTATGTTCTTGGGACCTACCGGCGTAGGCAAGACAGAACTCGCAAAAGCTCTGGCCGAATCATTGTTTGACGATGAGAAAAATATAATAAGGCTTGATATGTCAGAGTATATGGAAAAGTTTTCTGTTTCACGTCTTATAGGCGCGCCTCCGGGATATGTGGGATACGAGGAGGGCGGTCAGCTCACCGAAGCCGTCAGACGCAAACCTTACTCTGTCGTGCTGTTTGATGAGGTGGAAAAAGCGCATCCGGATGTTTTCAATATTCTTCTGCAGGTATTGGATGACGGAAGAATAACAGATTCACAAGGACGTGTAGTCGATTTTAAAAACACAATTATAATCCTGACCTCAAACCTCGGTTCTCAGATACTTCTTGACGGCATTGACAAGGACGGACAAATAACTGAGTCCGCGCAGAATCAGCTCAACGAACTGCTGTCGAGATCTTTCAGACCGGAGTTTTTAAACAGGCTTGACGAAATAGTATTTTACAAGCCTCTTACTAGGTCTGATATAGAAAAAATAATAGACCTTATGATAGACTCTCTAAACAAGAGACTGGCACAGAATGATATAAAATGCGTTTTGACAGACAGCGCAAAGCGGTATGTATCCGACAGCGGATATGATCCCGTTTACGGAGCGCGGCCGCTTAGACGCTTTATCCAGAAGCATATCGAAACGCTGATCAGCCGTCAGATAATCGCTCAGACTATAAAGCCTCACTCTGTTGTCAATATCGATTTCAACGGCACCGAGCTTGTCATTGTCTGATATCAGTCAAGACCGTACGCATAATGCGTACGGTCTTATTTTTTTGCAGACGGTTATAATATAAGTCTTTACGGAATATTATTTTAAAAAAAGGAGGTATCACCATGCAGCAGCAGGAGAAACAGCAGACGCGTATGCAAAAACCGCATAATGTACTTTTGGAAAACAGAAAAAAAGTAGCCCTGACAGGCGTCCTTGACATTGACAGTTTTAACGAACAGGGCATCATAGTACTGACAGAGCTGGGAGTACTTATTGTAAAGGGTGCAGACCTGCACATAAACAAGCTCAACGTAGACAGCGGAGACGTGAGTATCGAGGGGGATATCGTTTCGCTTACATACACCGACATCCATGACAAAAAAACCGGCTCGATCATAAAGAGTCTTTTTAAATAAGCCGTGGAGATAAGCTTACAAAATCAAGCGGTCATTTTCCTCGCCGCAGTATGCACCGGAGCACTGCTCAGTCTTATATTTGACGTTTTCAGAATAATACGCATAGCAATACCTCATAAATCCTTTGTCACCGCATTGGAAGATATTTTATACTCTATGTGCGTGCTTGCGGTTATTCTTGCTTTCTTATTTACATTCAACAACGGCACATTCAGGCTTTATATACTCTCCGGCATGATTTCGGGATTTGTACTGTGCCGTTTTACCTTAAGCGCTTTTGTGATTTTTCAGGCAAAACTCATATTAAAGATACTTTACGCGATAATTAAGTTTATTTTCGCGCCGTTTAAGCTCATTCTCAGACTGATTTGTAAATTTTTTAATAAATTTCTTGTTTTTTTGAAAAAGCCCTTTATTTTTTTGAAAAACCGAGTTATTATATTAATGAACGGTTTCATAAGGACTGTCAAAAAAGCAGGAGGAACACTTATCGGTGGCAAGAACAAAAAAGACAAATTTAATAATCAAATTGGTCTTGGCAGCGGCGGCTGTGTACCTGCTCTATATATTTGTAGGTCTTCAAATAAAAATAAACACAAAAAAACAGCAGATAAGTCAAAGCGAAACTCAAATCGCACAGGCCTCCGAAGAACACGAACGGCTGACGGGTATCCTGGACGCCGATATCGACGAGGAATACGTTGAAAAAGTCGCCCGGGATATGGGGTATGTCAATCAGGACGAAAAAGTATACGAGAGTATTGAAGATTAATCTCTGCCGCAGCAATTGCTGCGGCTTTTATTTATGTTTAAAATATTAATTATTTATATATTTTTTATAAAAATCTGTAATTTTGACTTTATTTTTTTATGTCAATGTGCTATAATGATTATAATGATAAAAATCATTATAGATTTTAAAAAACGGAGGCAAAAACGATGAAAACTGTATTTAATCTGAGAAAAGTCGAAATAACAGAGCGTGAAAAAAAGCTGATTGATAAAAAGCTCACACGCCTGGATAAATTTTTCAGTGAAGACGCGATTGCCACAATAACAATATCAAAAACAAGAG
>CALXGU010000100.1 GCA_944387905.1 uncultured Clostridia bacterium | reverse complement strand
GCTGAAAAAAATCAATGCCGTTGTTCTGTCTGTTTTAAGAATGGGACTTTATCAGATTATTTTTACGTCTACTCCCGTCAGTGCGGCTTGCAATAGTTCAGTTCAGCTTGCAAAGAACAACGGTCAGCAAAAAAGTGCAGCTTATGTTAACGCCGTGTTGAGAAAACTGTCTCAAACATATAATGACATTACGCTTCCTTGCGATAAAAAGTCTTTTTTATCTGTTAAATATTCCGTTTCTTTAAATATTTTAAATATATTGATAAATTCTTTAGGATTAGAAAATGCGGAGTCTTTTTTAGAGCAGGGATATATGCAATCGAAAAAAACGTATATTGCAGTCAACAGATTGAAGACAACGGATGATGAATTGCTTGATTTGTTGCTTGCAGGTAATGCCGACGTCAGCAAAACAGATATAGATGGTTTACTTTGCGTAAACAGCGGCCTGGATATAGAAAACAACAGGGCATACTCTGATGGTCTTTTTCATGTTATAAGTAAGCCTTCTTACATTTGTGCCTGCTCAATAGACGCAAAACCCGGCGATATTATATATGATTTATGTTCAGCCCCGGGCGGTAAGGCTGCTGTCATGAGTTATGACAGTGCTGACAAGGCGGTTATTACAGCTTTCGATATTCACAGTCATAAAATTGATTTGATTAAAAACAACTGTTCCAGGCTTTCGATAACAGGTGTAAATTCGGTTGTTGCTGACAGCTCAGAACTTGATAGGTCTCTGATAAATACTGCGCATCGTGTGCTCTGTGATGTGCCGTGCAGCGGCATTGGAATGATATTCAGAAAACCGGATATTAAATACAAAGAATGTGATTTTTCTCAGCTTATAGACATACAAAAGAAAATATTGACAAACGGCTGTATGTATCTGAAAAAAGGAGGAAGACTGATTTATTCTACTTGTACAGTAAATGAGCAGGAAAATAGTCTGCTGATAAGCGAATTCCTTAAAAATAATGCTGAAATAGAAATTGACAAAAGTATAAATATATATAATAATAGTTACGGCGAAAAGTTGTTTTTGCCCAATACCGATAATATGGATGGATTTTATATTGCAGTTCTCAGAAAAAAATAAAACAGATATCAGATCACTGTCGTTGGATGAACTGACTGAATTAATAACTTCTTTAAACTATCCCAAATACCGTGCCGACCAAATTTTCAGATGGCTACATAATGGGGTACAGTCATTTGATGAAATGACCAATATCCCTAAAATTTTAAAATCAGCTCTTTCGGACTGTACTTTTATAGCTCCGGTAACTGTTTATAAAAAATATATCTCAGATTTGGACGGCACTGTCAAATTTGTATACAGGCTGTACGATGACAATTTTATCGAAACGGTAGTAATGAAATATAAACACGGTTATTCGATTTGTGTGTCATCACAGGTTGGATGTAAGATGGGCTGTGAATTCTGCCAGTCAACAAAAAGCGGATTTGTTCGTAATTTATTGCCCGGCGAAATTCTCGGCCAAATTTTAGAATCTCAGCAAAACCTTGAAATAAGGATTTCAAATATTGTTATGATGGGCATAGGAGAACCGCTTGACAATTTCGATAACACAATTAAATTCTTAAAGCTTGTCAATGACCCAAGAGGCATAAATATAGGATACAGGCACATTTCTGTTTCTACTTGCGGTCTTGCTGACAACATAATAAGACTTGCGGATTATAATCTGCCTGTAACTCTTTCTATTTCATTGCATGCAGTATCTGATGATAAACGCAACTGTATTATGCCGATTAACCTCAGATATAATATACAGAAGCTGTTATCTGCTTGCAGGTATTATCAATCAGTTACCGGCAGGCGTATTTCATTTGAATATTCTCTTATCGATGGGGTCAACGATTCAGATGCTGACGCAAAAAAGCTATTCGATTTGCTTTCCGGTATAATGTATCATATAAATCTTATACCTGTGAATAAAATAGAAAACGGAATATACAGTCCGCCTGACATGAAAAAAGTCAGACGCTTTAATGATCGGCTGACAGCTATGGGCGCTTCGTGTACTGTGCGGAGAACTTTGGGCTCTGACATATCAGCTTCATGCGGACAGCTGAGAAGCAAAACAGAACGGAAGAGAGGGATTTGAATTGATAATATTTGGCTCAAGCAACGTAGGAAAAGTCAGAAAAGACAATCAGGACTCTTATACGTTTGATATAATTAATGATAATTTCGGTTACGCAGTAGTATGCGACGGAATGGGCGGCCCGGGCGGCGGTAAAATTGCAAGTAGTGCCGCCGTAAATAGTTTGGCAAAACATATGTCTTCGGCAAACGATGGCTTTACTGAATCTGAAATCAGGCAAATTTTCGATAACGCCGTAGCTTGTGCAAATACTGAAATATATAATAAAGCTTTGAATGATCCTAGTCTTACCGGAATGGGGACTACCATGGTTTGTGCTGTCATTATAAATAGTATAGGTTATTTTATAAATGTCGGCGACAGCAGAGCGTATCTTATACGTGACGGGAGTATCAAACGAATATCACATGATCATTCAGCTGTTCAGCAGCTGGTCGATAACGGTATGCTGACAGAAACACAGGCGCGCAATCATCCAAATAAAAATATTATAACACGCGCGCTTGGAGTAGAACAAAATGTTAGCTTTGATTTTTTTAAGGAAAATATACTGTTAAATGATATGATTCTTCTGTGTTCAGACGGAATCACCAATTATATTGATGATCTTGAAATACCGTTTGAAATAATAAAACGAAAAGATAACATAGAAACCATACCACAGCAACTGATTGAACTGGCAAACTCCAGAGGCGGTGCCGATAACTCTACAGTTGTTATTATAAAAGCTTAGGAGGCTTAAATTCATGGACAAATTGATCGGAAAAACAATAAACGAAAGATATATTATAACTGAGATAGTCGGAGTCGGCGGTATGGCTGTTGTTTATAAAGCTTTTGATAAAGTTGTAAACAGGGTAGTCGCAATAAAGGTTCTCAAAGAAGAATTTATGTCTGATGCTCAGTTCAGACGCAGATTCATCAACGAATCCAAAGCTATTACTATGTTGTCTCAGAATAATATTGTAGACGTCTACGATGTTTGTCTTGAGGGAGATATGATGTATCTCGTTATGGAATACATAGACGGGGTGACGCTAAAAGAATATCTTGATAAAGTCAAAGTGTTAGATTGGCACGAGGCTGCATTTTATATAAAACAAATTTTGAAGGCAATGTCCCATGCTCACGAACGCGGGATTGTTCATAGGGATTTAAAACCTCATAATATTATGCTTTTGCGTGACGGAACAATTAAAGTTACCGATTTCGGAATAGCTAAATTATCCAAGTTTGAAACACAGACTATTACAGACAAGGCTATTGGTTCCGTACACTATATAAGCCCCGAACAGGCAAGCGGAGATCGTACAGATGAAAAAACTGACATATATGCGGTCGGTGTAATGCTGTATGAAATGATTACGGGTACTTTGCCGTTTGAGGCCGAAAGCGCCGTTTCGGTGGCTCTGATGCAGGTACAGGCACAGCCTAAACTTCCACGTGAAATAAACAGCTCTATTCCAGAAGGTATCGAAGAAATTACAATAAAAGCCATGATGAAAGATCCGGCTTTGAGATATGCTTCTGCGGCTGCTATGTTCAATGATATTGTCAGTGTGGAAAATGATCCTGATACTGTTTTCGGCTACCTCAATACGGTACCTGACGGACTGCAGGATGAACTCAATGTCGATAATTCTCCGACAAGATTTGTGGATATTGTAGGCGATAATGATACAGAATCCCAGAACGAGTCTGAAGAAACCGAAGATCCTATAGAAGATCAGGACGATCAGGAAAGTGATGAAACAGAATCGAAATTCAAGGAAATTTGGCTTCCTGTCATTTGCGGGGTTGGTTCGGCTCTTTTACTGATCGTACTTGTAGTTGCCGGTATTGTATACTTCCCTGAAATTAAAAATATGGTGACTAACGGCAATAAAGTTGTAGAAATGGTTGTTGTCGATAATTATGTCGGTAAAAACTTTGACGAAGTGGAAAAAGAGAATGCTTCCGGTCTTATCTTTGAAAAAACGAATATGCTCAGTGATGAGCCTGAAGGCACTATTATCTCTCAGGAACCTGTAGCTGGTACTGAAGTCGAAAAAGGTTCGATAATCAGTTTTAAAGTAAGCATTGGTGTAGAAACAGTACAGATTCCGGATATTACAAATAAATACTATGAAATAGCAATTGATGAGCTCTACGACCTTGGTATAACCTACAAAACTAAATATATTGCCAGCGATACAATCAAAGAAAATTACGTAATTCGAACAGATCCTGCCGCATTTACCGAAATCAAATCAGATACCAGCATAACCGTTTATATTAGTTCGGGCAAAGAAATAGTTACTGTAACGGTTCCAGATGTTCTCAAACGTTCTGAAGCTGATGCTGTGACAAAACTTGCTGAGGAAAGTCTTGTCGCTGATAAGCTTTATGAATACGATGAAACAGTTCCCAGCGGCTGTGTAATCAGCCAGAATCCCGAAGCAGGAACAAAGATAGACGAGGGTTCAACAGTTGAAATCACTATAAGTCT
Source organism: uncultured Clostridia bacterium (assembly GCA_944387905.1). Taxonomy (GTDB): domain Bacteria; phylum Bacillota; class Clostridia; order Oscillospirales; family QAKW01; genus RGIG9041. Next base: position 1,351 of record CALXGU010000100.1, on the reverse strand, counting down.
TGGACCTAAGCCTACAGAAGATCAAACGCCTAATGATGATACGGATACGACCCCGGGTACCGATCCTGATACCGATCCTGATACCGATCCTGACACAGATCCGGATGCAGACCCTGATGCCGATCCTGATACCGATCCTGACACAGATCCGGATGCAGACCCTGATGCCGATCCTGATACTGATCCGGACGAAACTGATTCCGTTTCATATAAGCTTACTGTTGATCTTAGCCAGTTTTCCTCAAAAACAAGCGTTTCTCTTACAATCTCGACTAATGATAATTCGTGGAATAAAGTTGAGAAAATAACAATGGAAAATCTTGCAGGAGCAAATTATATTTACAATTCAGAGACTGTTATGCTCAAAAAAGGTACAGTAGTCTCATTATATGTCGACGGTACACTGTTTAACACATACACAGTAAGCTAACGGAGTTTTATGAACAGAACAGAAGAAAGATTAACGGCATTTGAAATAATTTTTTCATTTCCTTTTTATACGGACACCGATGCAGAAACAATAATGAAAAAATATTCGGAATGCGAAGAAACGGCACTTACAAACTATATTGTATCTACTGTGAGCGGTGTTGCGGAAAACCTTGAACAGATAGATGAGAAGATCAAATCTACAATAAAAACGCGTACCTTTGATCGACTTGATAAAATTTGTCTTGCTGCAATGCGGCTTGCAGTATATGAAATGTTTTATAATGATGAGGTTCCGGTGCCGGTTGCAATAAATGAAGCTATCGAAATCACAAAAAAATATGATGAAAGCCTTGCCGGTTATGTGCATGCCAATCTTGGCATAATATCGGGAAACGTAAATGAGTAAAATTTTAGCATTGGACACAAGCAATTATACAACATCGGCTTGCGTAGTAGATACGCAAGCCGGTATTGTATGGGAAAAAAGAATAATGGTTTGCGTTGAAAACGGCAAGTGCGGAATACGCCAAAATGATGCCGTTTTTTGTCATATAAAAAATCTAAACAGTATTTTTGAGGGCATACCTTATTTTAAATTTGACTGCACTTGTGCAAGCCGCTGTCCCTCAGAACGTGAAAACTCTTATATGCCTTGCTTTACGGTCGGTGTATCATTTGCCAAATCCGTTGCTCTGTTAAATAACATACCATTATATCTTTACTCTCATCAGAAAAATCATATCATGGCAGCTATTGTTTCTGCAAATGCCGAACATTTACTCAACTCGGAATTTATAGCATACCATATATCCGGAGGAACAACGGATATTGTTTTATGCAAACCAAACGGATCAAATTTTGATGTACAAAAAATATCCGGAACTGCGGATATAAGCTGCGGTCAGCTTATTGACAGGAC
>CALXGU010000099.1 GCA_944387905.1 uncultured Clostridia bacterium | reverse complement strand
CAACTGCCAACCCCATAAACAATGCTATAAATGCAGTTTTCTTTAATGATATAACACGGTATGTTTCGGTCTGTATTCTTTTTTATTTTTTTAGTCTTCCCAGTATTCCGGAGCCTGATATAATAGTGCCGATGGACGCCTTAAAGCTCAAAAGCACCATACCGAGTACTATTATGAATGCAAAACATATCATATTGCCGATATTGCCGTAAAACCTTACAAACATCAATATCCCGCTCGGTATCAAATAAAAAGAAAGTAGCGATATTTTTGAAGAAAAGATGTATTCCGGAAAGTGACATATAAACCTAACACAGGCGCTTTCAGAAACCATTTGAGAAAATTTACTTTCAAAAATCAGCTTTCTGTATAAAACGGCAAGCTTTGAATTTGAGCCGTATTCACCGACATTTCTTGATGTAAAAAAGCTGTACATCCAACTGTTGTGAAATGCGCCTTTTATTGTATTGACTATAAATAAAAACAATCTGCCGAATATCGAAGCGCTTATTATTTGATTGACTCTGTTCCAAAAACCACTATATGTCAGCATTTATGTCCTCCTTTCTTAAAAAGCTTCAAGATATTTGATATATTATTTGATCTGAGTAATATCAAAGCAATAAAATATACAATCACAGCCGCAATAAAAATCACAGCTATATAAAGTATTTGCATTATATTTGAAGTTTCAAAATCAAACAATCCGAGCATAAACGTACATACGAAATACAGAACTATACCTGCGGATATCAGCTTTATTAGCTCAATTACAAACCGTCTGTCAAATATTTTTCTTGTATATCTGAGCGAAAAAAGGCACAAGACAGCCGTCATGACGATACCGGAAATGACAGTTGAAATTGCAAGACCTTTGAGTTGATAAGCAGGAGTAAGCAAAATGGAAAGTGCAAAGTTAAGAGCAATACCTATCGCTGCGGCAATCATAGGTACTACCGATTTCTGCATTGAGTAAAAATATTTATTAAGTATATCCTGCCAAGAAAGAAAAATCATTCCTATTGAGTATATTGTCAAAAGAGCTGCCACGCTTAATGTATCTTGAGCTGTAAATTTTCCGCGTTGATAAATAATCCGTATTACAGGCACTGAGCATGAAAAAAGGAAAACCATTATCGGCATTATTATAGCCGTGATAGTCGACAGCATGTCCCTGCATATGACAGTTGCACCGTCTGTATCTTTACATGCAAAGCGCCTTGACATCTCCGGAAAAAACATATTTGTCAGAGCGTACGAGAATACACCCGCAACAATGAAATATGCATTATACGCATAATTTACTGTTGCCACACCGCTTTCGGAAACCCCGGAGCTCAAATTGGTAGATATAAGCTGGTTTATCGGCTGCGCCAGAGCAGAAACAAAAAGAGGTAAAGTCAATATTGCCACTTTTTTTATTTCAGGCGACTTGAAATCCAGTACAAAACTGTATTTGAATTTTTTCTGCTTCAAAAACGGTATCAGAAACAGAAACTGTAACGACCAGCCAAGACAAAATGCAACCGCCAGCCCTTTTATGCCAAACACATTGTTGGCATATATAAGGTAAAGTATCATTGACAGGTTTGAAAAAAGAGAAACAAGCGCAGGAGCTATAAACTGGCCGTATGACTGCAGTATCCCGACAAAAATAAATGTACCGCAGGCAAAACATATGATCGGCATTATTATGCGCATAAGTTCCGACGCAAGGCTGAGAGTATTTGCATTATTGTCAAAACCGCTGGCGACAAACATTACCGCAGCTTTTGGAAAAGCGATACCGAGCACGGCTATTGCTGCTGAAAACAGCAGTACGATATTCAAAAAATTACTTGCAAAACGATTGGCGTCTTTATTACCCTGTACAGAAAGCTTTTCATTAAAAACGGGTACAAATGCAGCTGATATAGCTGTACCGAAAGTCACGTCAAACACTATCAGCGGAAGATTGGATACCGCGGAAAATGCAGAAGCTTCAATCCCGGTTCCGTAATATGCCGATAAAAGTATATTTCTGGCAAGTCCCAGAATCTTTGTCAAAAGGACTGCAGCTACAAGTATAATATAGACAAATATATTGCCTTTTTTCTTCATATTCATATATCCCTTTAAAATTACAAAAGCAAGTTTATCACAGATAACTAAAAATGTAAATACCCGAGTATCAATTATTAAATATTCTTTAACAAAAACTGACACAATTTTGTTATCAAAAACACTATAATCTCATTATCGGAGTGATGCCGTTGAATCTTACAATTTACGTTGATGTATTGTTTTTACTTAATATGATGGTCGATTATATCGTGCTTTCTTCAAGTGCTATCATAAGCGGCCGAGAAAGCATACGACCGAGAATGCTGGCGGCAGCAGCGGCAGGCGCACTATACAGCGTAATTATTTTCTTCCCGCAGCTGGAGCTGTTGAACATAATCATCTTTAAACTGATCGCAAGTGTTATTATTCTTCTCATTGCCTTCAAATTTATCAATATTTACGCTTTCATCAAAATATTTGTGATCTATTACGTAATAAATATGATTTACGGCGGAGGCATGTACGCTTTTTATCACTTCACATCTATGGGTTCAAAAATGAATGCATCCAACGGTGTTTATTACATAGACCTGCCGCTTTGGTCAGTTATCTTACTTACTTTCTTATTTTATTTTTTAATCAAACTTTTTACTAAAATCACAAATTCGCGCTCTACAAAGCAGCAGATACGCACTCTTAATATATATTTTTGCAAAACCCACGTTACGGTAAATGCGCTCTTTGACACAGGAAATACCTTATATGATCCTATTTCTCTTCTTCCTGTAATGCTGGTAGAGGCAAATGCTCTGCAAGGCAAAATCAGCGAGACTCTGCTCAGAGAAGTTCGCGCCGGCAATACAGATGATCTTGTTCTTATGCACAAACTTCATCCGGATCTGAAACTCAGAGTTGTTCCGTTCAAAGATATTTCAGGCAGCAAAAGTTTTGTTTACGCTTTTAAGCCCGATAAAATCGTAGATTGTCAAAAAAATACGGAGATTTCAAAAATGCTTGTGGGGATCATCGCGACAAATCTATCAGCAGATCAATCTTTTAACGCCCTGCTTCATTCTAAAGTCTAAATAAAACGGGGGAAAGGGATCATGACATCAATTTTTAAAAAAATCAGAATTTTAGTAGCACAGTACCTGATAAAAAAACTGCCGCTTATTTTCGTCAAAGACAATGTTTACTATGTCGGCAGCTACATGACTCTGCCTGCGCCTCTTGAGGCGGAAAAAGAGGCCCAGTACATATGTCTTTTAGAACAAGGTGATATCAATGCTCAAAGAGTACTTATAGAACACAATCTCAGACTTGTAGTATATATCGCTAAACGTTTTGAAAATACCGGAATCATGCCCGACGACCTTATTTCCATCGGAAACATCGGGCTGATAAAGGCGATAAAAACTTTCAAATCCGAAAAAAACATCAAGCTTGCGACCTATGCCTCAAGGTGCATTGAAAATGAAATATTGATGTTTCTGCGCAAAAGCAATATACGCAAAAACGAAATATCTCTTGACGAGCCTCTGAATATCGACTGGGACGGAAACGAACTTCTGCTGTCTGATATTTTAGGCACAGACTGTGACAGTGTTTATAAAGACCTTGAATACGATATAGAAAAGCAAATGCTTTTTCAGGCTTTGACTAAACTTTCAGCACGCGAAAAACAAATAATGGAAATGCGTTTTGGTCTGGACGGGAAAAAGGAAATGACTCAAAAAGAAGTCGCCGATCTTTTGGGGATCTCTCAATCTTACATCTCAAGACTTGAAAAGAAAATAATAATCAGACTCAGAAAAGAAATAGAAAAAAACTGCTGATCACTTACAGTTTACAGTCATCTCAGTTGTATAACTTCCCTCTTTTCCGTTATTATAAATTATTTGATTGGTATATATTTCGATCTTGGCAATATATCCCTGGCTGTCCAAATAATAAGTACGAGTATGACCCGCCGATTTACGTACAATCCCTTTTACTTTATTATAACCTAATATATCGGTTACTGTACTGTCGTTTAAAGTAAACTGCACTGTTGTATATCCGTCTTTATCAGGTGCGGGATTATACTGTATGTCTGTCATTTGATTTGTGTTGATTTTTTTATTGCTGTCAACTCGAAAAAGCTGCAATGTTATAAGTGGATTGGTCTGTGCGGACAAATAAGCGCTGTTTTCCTGCGTCTTATCTGTCTTCTCTCCCGTTTGCAAATCAAGACAAGAGACGGTACTGCCATCGCAATCATATTGCAGTATTTTCTGACCGTTAAGATAATCCGATCGTATAAAATTTACTTTTCCGTCAGATACCGTATACTCATACTCTATCAATGATTCATTATGCACAAACTCTATAGCGTTATCATCTACAACTGTTATTATTTCCACATCGCCTGATTCTTTCGTTTCTGACTTAGATACAGCCTCTGTATATGCGTCAATGCCCTGCTGCATCTGTTCCGTTATCTTTAATTTAGAACATGACGAAAGCAAACCAATTACGATCAAAGCGATTATTAAAAATAAAATTTTTCTTTTATATTTCACTTTTTCCCCCGTTTGATATATATCTTAAAATATGCATTATATTATAACATATCATAACTTTGCTTTCAACCATCCCTATTATAATATTTATAAATTAAATATTGAACAACCTTTATTTATATGTTATCATATAAAAGAAAGGTTGGTTGGGTTATGAAAAAAAATACATTTATTTCAGTTTTAACGATAATTTTAATGCTCTTTTGCATATCAGGATGCAGCTCAGACAAAGTGGGTATAAACATACTTGAACAAAGCAAAAATTATACCGGTCCGTTTGATATGCCGTCAATAAAAGAAGTAGATGAAGGATCTGCACTTTGGATTTTGGCGTCTATAAATGAAAACGGATACAAGATCAAATCTGCGACCAAAACAAAATCTGATGATCAAAGTATGATAGAAAGCTACAAAATCAACTGCTATGACGTTTATATTGAGCTGTTTTATTATAGACCGACATCTGAAAAGCTGGCTGAAATAACAGAGACCGGAAAATACATTATTTATAACAGCAGCGGCGACGTACTCAAGGAATATACCGCATATGTAAACGGACAGTTCGTTTTGTTCTTCGGATCAAATAAAGATTTTGAAGGAAACGACCGCAGTAAAGACAATGCAAAAGTAGCTCAAATCTTCATGGATCTGGACTGGTCTTTGCAGCCGTAATAATGATATAAGTAAAAAGGACAGCATTTTTATACAATGCTGTCCTTTTTACTTATCTTTTGCAGGTATTGTCTGATATCAAAATGGAGAAATAAATCGCATAATTTACCTGTTTTTTTACTAATGAACACATAAAAAAGTTTTACGGCAAAATATGCAGCAAATGCAGCTATAGCTCCGGCCAAGACTCCGCCCAAAACATCGGAGGGATAATGCGCCATAAGATAATTCCTGGAGATACCCATAAAAATAACGAAAGCGGCAGACGGCAATATATATTTTTTTCCCATGTTCAGACAAAGAGCCGTAACTCCCGCCATTGCAGCAGTTACATGACCGGACGGAAAAGAAAAACCGCTTTCAGCCGGACTGCCGACATATTCCCACCAAAGACCATAGTCATACAATACCTCAAACGGCCTTGGTCTGCAGATCGCATCTTTTAAAATGACACTTGTTATAACCGCCGAAAACGCCACGGCTGCAATCATACATATACCGGTCTTGCGCGTCTTACAGAAAAATAGAAATATCACTGCCAACAGTAATACTATTATTCCTTTTTCTCCTGCCAGCGTTATCATTTTCATTATCGGCGTAAGTACGACACCGGCTGTTTCTGCCAGCTTATGCATAAATGACAAAACAGCATAATCAAAATCAGCAAATGCCATATTTAACCATTCAGCTATAAAAGTCAGTTTCATTTTTGCAATCCCCTTTATTTATCCGATACGCTTTGCTCAGATTTCTTTTCAGATGCGACAAATTCGTGCCT
>CALXGU010000098.1 GCA_944387905.1 uncultured Clostridia bacterium | reverse complement strand
GTCGCGCCTTCTCTTTTCCTCGTCATTCAGCCTGCTCTGAGGCCGGGACAGCATTATGACCGGGACATCGGGATTTTGACGGCGTACCGTCTGATACATAGGATAATGAGTAGACTCAAGATGCTGTACTCCCGGTGAATTATGATCATAGTCCAGTACAAAAGCCGACATATCAAGCCCCGCGATATATTCAGCCATTGCCTTTTCTCCATGTGCCGAGCCGGAAAAGCCCAGATTTATATAATCACAGTCCAGCTCTCTTGAAATAATGCTCTCATAGCTGTTGCCTGGCCGGCTTGCGCATCCGCCCTGAGTAATGGACGAGCCGTAATATACCACCGGTCGTGTTATGCGGTAGTCGGCAGACGCCGACAGCTGCGCACCGGCGCAAAGACCGATATCCAGAGACGACACCGAACTGTACAGCGGAAAATCCAAGGTGATAAGATGAATGCACGAGATACCTGTCATAAGCTTTGACTCGTAACCGTCAGATATATTAAACGGCGGAACAAAGGTACCTATGTAATTATTGTCAGAGTACAGGTCAAATCCCGCGCTTCCGGTAAGAGCAAAATGCGGCATTTTTCCGATAGATGTCATTTTGGCACGAATGCTTATGTACTCAGAATCGGTCATAAATCTTACTCTTCCGCCGGCTGTATTGGTATTGAGTCTCTTTACGCCGTCATTAACTTTTTGTGCGATATCACCGGGCATTCTCTCAAAACCGTTTTTTACAGCAGAAATCCCGTAAAGACGAAACGGCTTTTCAGTACAGCTGAAATATATCATGTCTTCGGTATCCGCCGTATTAACGGCAAAGTTTTTGTCGATCTTTTCTATTTCGCTCATTTATTTATCACTTCCTTGAAATCATTATAACCTGCGTCCATTATAAAATCAACAAAAAAGCGGGCAAGCCCGCTTTCAGTTGAGTATGAAAACACCCAGATTGAGATAACCCGCAAACAGTACCCATACAAAATAGGGAATCATAAGATACCCTGCGCGTTTGTCCGCCGCGTAAAAGGAAATCGCCGTAAAAAGTATAAGCACAAGCATTATCAGCAGCCATATAAATGAAATGCCGTAAGCTTTGAGATTGAAAAAGAGTATCGGCCATACAAAATTCATCGCAAGCTGGGCAAAATACAGAGCAAACGCCTTGGTTTTTTCCTGATAGTCAGACTGCCACACAATATAGAAGGCAACGCCCATCAAAATATACAGTATCGTCCAGACCACCGGAAAAACCCATCCGGGCGGAGAAAGCGGCGGACGCACTATCTGGGAATAGGTGTCCATGGAACCTCTTGTTATCAGTCCGGCCAGACCTCCGGCTGCAAGAGGTATAAGTATGCTTATCACAAGTTTTTTCAAATTAATTATCATAAACTCACCCTTAACAATATACGGCAAAATTTATAAAAATATTCACATACGCAGCATTTGTTATTATTTGCTGCCCGGCAAACGGCCGTACAGAGCGGTCATATCGTAGATTTTTTCGGCAAGCTCATCATTTATAAGGCCGGGATCGATCCGCCATGACCAGTTTCCAAAAGGCGTTGACGGAACATTTATACGCGCACGGCTGTCGGCCTCGATATAGTCCTGTATAGGTATGATGACGGTATCCGCCACAGATGCCATGGCGGTTTTGATCATAGCGGTGCAAAAGCTTTCTTTGTCATGATATCGTATATATTTTTTCGCATAGCAAACGTCTTGCCGCGGCGCATTTTTCTCCCAGCCCGCCAGAGTATCATTATCGTGCGTACCGGTATATACGACGCAGTTTCGGGTATAGTTGTGCGGCAGATAATCACTGTTTTCGCGCGAATCAAACGCAAACTGAAGCACCTTCATGCCCGGGAACCCGCAGTCCTGCAAAAGCTTTTTGACATCATCGGTCAAATATCCCAGATCCTCCGCTACGATGGGGAGCTGTCCCAATTTTGACGTCAGCGTATCAAACAGCTTTTTGCCCGGGCCCTTTCTCCAGCGCCCGTACCGTGCTGTATGCTCCTTAAAAGGTATGCAGTAATATGACTCAAAGCCTCTGAAATGATCTATTCTGAGTATATCGTACAGTTTTAAGGCATGCCTTATCCTGTCGGTCCAGAATTCATATCCGTCCCGACGCATTTTATCCCAGTCATAAATCGGATTGCCCCAAAGCTGACCGTCTTTTGAAAACGCGTCCGGAGGACAGCCTGCGACCTCAGTCGGAGCCATAACGTCATCAAGCTGGAACTGTTCCGGGTTTGCCCATACGTCCGCGCTATCATATGCGACATATATAGGCATATCCCCCATTATTTTAATGCCTCTGCCGGCGGCATAGCGCTTAAGATCCCGCCACTGCTTCATAAACAGATACTGCAGCACCCTGTGAAACTCTATCTGCTCCTGAAGTTTTAATCTGTAATCAGACATCGCCTGGATACTGCGGCGCATCGCTCCCGTCTCCCACTCGTACCACGGCAGACCGTCGTTTTTATCCTTCAAAGCCATGAAAAGAGCGTAGTCCTCAAGCCACACGGCATTTTCCGTACAGAACCCCGAATAATAATCCTCAGGATCGGCAAGGAATCTGTAAAAAGCCTTTTTTAAAACCTCGTATCTGTTTTTATACATCAGCCCGTAATCTACTGTATGCGGATCAGAGCCGAAATTTATGTTTTTGTACTCGCTTTTTTTAAGAAGTCCGTCCTTTTCCAGAAGCTCAAGATCAATAAAATACGGATTTCCCGCATATGAAGAGAAAGCCTGGTACGGAGAATCTCCATGTCCTGTGGGACAGACGGGCAGTATCTGCCAGATCGTCTGACCTGCAGCTTTTAAAAAATCCACAAAATCATACGCCGCTTTTCCGAGAGTGCCTATACCGCTGCCGGACGGCAATGAGAAAATCGGCATCAAAATTCCGCTTGAACGCATTGCTTCACCCCGATATATCTTATGTCTTAATGTATATTCTTGCCAGCAAAATCACATATAATCAAAGGCTTTGAAATTATTTTCGAAAATGTATTGACTTTATGCGCAATATGTATATAATGATAGTGTAAAGCACAGAGAGATTTTGAGAGTGCACTTACCTTTTAAGGCTAAGTGTGCTCTTTTTGTTTCTCTGAACATTGAATTAAACGGAGGAAAAGAAAATGGCTAAAAACAATGTAGTAGATTGGAAAACGATCACGAATTTTGTCATCGATTCGTTTGTCGGTTACGGAATACCCAGAAAAGACGCTGAGATATGCGCTGATGTCCTTCTGGAGTCTGACAAAAGAGGAATAGAGTCGCACGGTGTAAACCGCTTCAAACCGATCTATCTTGACAGAATCAAAGACGGAATACAGAACCCCGTTACAAATTATGAAATAATAAAGGAAACACCCACAACAGCAGTTGTAGACGGACATGACGGAATGGGCCAGGTAATCGGCTATAAATCGATGAAAATGGCAATAGACAAGGCAAAAGAGTACGGCATGGGCATGGTAGTGGTACGCAATTCATGTCATTACGGTATAGCCGGATACTATGCCACAATGGCGTGCAAGGAAGGCTGCATCGGTATCACCGGTACAAACGCAAGACCGTCAGTTGCGCCTACGTTCGGCGTAGAGGGCATGTTCGGAACAAACCCGCTCACTATCGGTATCCCGACAGATGAAAAATTCGATTTTATCATCGACTGCGCGTCATCTATCACACAGAACGGAAAAATCGAGTATTATGCAAGAATAGGAGAAGACGTACATCCCGGAACTATCATCGGTCAGGACGGAGAGTCCATTGAAGGAGACGCGGGAGAGGCCCTCAAAATGATCCGCAACGGAACCGCCGCGCTTACTACACTGGGCGGTATAGGCGAAGCTCTGGGCGGCTATAAGGGCTATGGCTACGCAATGGTAGTAGAACTTCTCTCTGCCGTACTGCAGGACGGAAATTACGGCAAGGCTCTTGACGGAAAAGACGCCGACGGAAACAAAGTCCCCTATCATCTGGGCCACTTCTTTATCGCTATCGATACAAATCATTTTCTGGGCGAAGATGTCTGCCGCAAAAAAGCCGGCGAGATTCTGCGTTCTGTGCGTAATTCCAAAAAGGCTCCGGGTGCCGAGAGGATCTACACAGCAGGCGAAAAAGAATATGAAATATCTCTTGCGCGTCATGACGGCGTAGCTATAAACGAGTCTGTACAGAAAGAGATGATACAGGTACGCGACGAGCTTGGCCTCACGCAGTATAAGTTCCCGTGGGAAGACTGATAAACAGATATTTTCAAAACAAATTTACTAACTTATTGAAAAAGAGGAAAAAATAATGGACATAAGACAGGAATCACTACAAAAACATTATGAATGGGGCGGAAAAATAGAGGTCGTCTCACGTGTAGATATCAACGACAGAAAAGATCTGTCTTTGGCATACACGCCCGGTGTTGCCGAGCCGTGTCTTGAGATAAACAAGGATTACAATAAATCATTTGAGCTTACGCGCCGTTCCAATCTGGTAGCGGTAATCACAGACGGCACAGCGATACTGGGTCTGGGCGACATCGGCCCTGAGGCCGGTATGCCTGTTATGGAAGGTAAATGCGCTCTGTTCAAGACTTTTGCGGATGTTGACGCGTTTCCTATCTGCATACGCTCAAAAGACGTAGACGAAATAGTACGTACTATCTATCTTATTTCCGGAAGCTTCGGCGGCATAAATCTTGAGGATATATCCGCTCCGCGCTGCTTTGAGATAGAGAGCAGACTCAAGGAGATATGCGATATTCCGATTTTCCATGACGATCAGCACGGTACAGCCATAGTCGTTGCGGCAGCGCTTATCAATGCGCTCAAACTTGTCAAGAAAGATATATCAGAGATAAAGATCGTAATGAGCGGAGCAGGCTCAGCCGGCATAGCAATAGCTAAACACCTTATGAACATGGGCGCCAAAAATATGATTCTTTGCGGCCGTCACGGAATAATCTGCGAGGGTGACAGCAGAATAAACCCGGCTCAGGCTGAAATGGCCAAGGTGACAAACCTTGAGCATCTGACCGGCTCCATCGCAGACGCAATGGTCGGCGCCGACGTGTTTATCGGTGTATCGGTACCGGGCACAGTAACAGCCGAGATGGTAAAGACAATGAACCACGACGCAATACTTTTCCCGATGGCAAATCCGACTCCGGAAATAATGCCGGATATTGCCAAGGCTGCCGGCGCGCGCATAGTCGGAACAGGACGTTCGGATTTCCCGAATCAGATAAACAATGTGCTTGCCTTCCCGGGTATTTTCCGCGGTGCGCTTGACTGCAGGGCGTCATGCATAAACGAAGAGATGAAAGTAGCTACATCTTACGCTCTTGCCTCACTCATCCCGGACGATGAGATAACCGAGGAGAACATAATCGCGCCCGCTCTTGACAAGCGAGTTGCGGAAGTTGTCGCCAAGGCTGTAGTCAAAACAGCTCACGAAACCGGTGTGGCAAGAATATAATAATAATATTGCATACATTTCCTTTTTTCTCCAAAAAAGACGAAAACGACCGTTTAAAAAACGGTCGTTTTCACTTTTATTATTTATTTGTTTTTTAAAAGCTTGTTTTTTATTATCGAAGCATATTTCAATACAAATCTGTCACGCAGCAACAGCAGCAGACAGAAGTACACGACAGTGCCGACTGAGATCTGAACTATCAAAGAAAGCATAGTCGAGCTGCCTATAAGCTTTCCCGTCCACACAACGCACACATACATTACGGCTGCAGCCAGAAAATTGCGCCAGCAATGCAGATACATCATAGGACTGAACTGTTTTCTGAGTACAAACATCTGAACAGCAAGCACGGCAAACTCGGCGACCACCGTGCCTATCGCGGCGCCCGCCGCGCCGAAACGCGGTATAAGCATAAGGTTGAAAATTATATTTACTATCATTCCGGTAAACACCGAGACAGTATACGGCTTTATCCTGTTGGTAGGTATCAGATACTGAGTACCGAAAACAGAGCTTCCGCCAATAAAGAGTATAATAGGACAGAGCAGCACTATGACCGGAGTGAT
>CALXGU010000097.1 GCA_944387905.1 uncultured Clostridia bacterium | reverse complement strand
TCTCCGTCACGAAGTATTTTGACAAAACAGACGGTTATAAACATTTTCACCGCCGTCAGAAACACCGTTTCTTTTTTTTTTTTTTTTTGCTCACATATGGGCTGCGTGTTAAAGAAAAACAAGGCTGAACACTCATGGGACTGTCCCTGCCACGGCTCCAGGTTTACTCAGGACGGTAAAGTTTTGAACAACCCCGCCGCAAAAGATCTGAAACAAAAGCCGGATGATTTGCGTGAAAATACCGAAACAGACTAAAATAAAAAAATTGACGGTTCAACCGTCAATTTTTTTCTGCATCAAATCCTTCAGTGTTATCGAATCAAAAAAACTGTTTATCATTTTATCGAGCTTTTTCCACATTGGAAGCGTCGGGCAGTTCTGCTGCATGGGGCAAACCGGCTGTGAACATTCCAGACACGACACCGGAGCAAGCGTACCTTCGGTAAGGCGGAGTATATCGCCTACCAAGCAGCTGTCCGGGCTTTTTTCAAGCCGGTAACCGCCGCCTTTTCCGTGCAGAGCCGTCACATAACCGTTTTTTGTGAGCACCGGCATTATTCTCTCTATATATTTTAGTGAGATCTGCTGTCGGTCCGCTACATCCCTGAGCGGTATATAATCAGTGGTGTTATGCTCGGCAAGATCTATCAGCACTCTGAGTGCATATCTGCCGCGTGTTGAGATCATCATTGAATTATTGTCCTTTTAATCTGCAAAAAGAGGTGTTGACAGGTATCTGTCTCCTATATCAGGCAAGAGTACAACGATATTCTTATCATAGTTTTCAGGCTCTCCTGCAAGTCTGACAGCAGCGTCAAGAGCGGCTCCGGAAGATATACCGACAAGTACGCCTTCATATTTGCCGACAAGTCTTGCCATCTTATATGCATCTTCATCTTTTACAGTCATTATCCTGTCATAGATCTGCGTATCAAGCGCGCCGGGAACAAATCCCGCGCCTATGCCCTGAAGCTTATGCGAACCCGCTTTGCCGCCTGACAGCACCGCTGATGAGTACGGTTCTACAGCTACTATCTGTATTTTGCTGTTTTTTGATTTCAGATATTTACCCACACCGCTTATCGTGCCGCCGGTACCTACCCCCGCGACAAAAATATCAACGTTTCCGTCTGTATCAAAATATATTTCCGGGCCCGTTGTTTCAAAATGTGCCTGTGGATTTGCCGGATTGTCAAACTGTCCGGGTATAAAACTGCCGGGTATCGATGAGGCAAGTTCTTTTGCCTTTTCTATCGCGCCTGTCATGCCGTATGCTCCGTCAGTAAGCACCAGCTCTGCACCGTATGCCTTCATAAGCTGTCTGCGCTCAACGGACATACTGTCCGGCATAACAATTATAAGCCGGTATCCGCGCGCGGCCGCAACACACGCAAGCCCTATCCCCGTATTGCCGCTTGTAGGCTCGATTATTACTGAGTCGGGCCTAAGCTTGCCTGTTTTTTCAGCATCGTCCAGCATAGACTTGGCTACTCTGTCCTTTACCGAACCGGCAGGATTAAAATATTCTAGCTTTGCAAGTATCCTTGCTTTAAGACCCAGATTCTTTTGCATATTTGTCAGTTCCAGGATCGGGGTTTTGCCGATAAGCTGATCGGCTGAGGTAAATATTTCAGACATTACAACGACTCCTTGATTTATCACTTGTTTTTCAATCGCTTATCAGATCTTACAGCGGCACGGGTGCCTATGCTCTGAAAAACCTGAACCAGTATTATCAGCAAAATCACGGCAGCTATCATTATTAGATACTTATATCGGTAATATCCGTAATTCATCGCGATTTTACCTAGTCCGCCGCCGCCGATAATACCGCTCATAGCCGAATATCCCAAAATTGTTGTTATCGCTATGGTTATATTCGACAAAAGTGACGGGAAACTTTCGGGAATCATTACTTTTACTATTATTTGGAACGGAGATGCGCCCATGCTCTGCGCCATCTCTATTATATTTGGGTTTACTTCTCGTATGCTGCTCTCGACCAGCCTTGATACAAACGGAAACCCGGCTATGACCAGCGGAACAATAGACGCGACAGTACCGACTACGGTCCCGACTATAAGACGTGTCAACGGGAACACCAACACCATAAGGATCAAAAAAGGTACTGATCTAAGTAAATTGATCACTACATTGAGCACATGCATAAGCCACGACGGCAGAGGCAAAACTCCGCCCTTCTCTCCCGCCACCAGCAGCACGCCAAGCGGCAGTCCGATAATGACTGAAAAAGCGGTGGCGAGTATCGTCACGTATACCGTCTCCCATATCGCCTGTGGAAACTGCGTGCTTATAACCTGCCATGCCTCGGCAACTGTTTCAGATGAGAAAAGCTTATCTATCATTCAATGTCACCTCCTGGACGAATATATCCGGAGTTTTCTGCAGATACTGTATGGCTCCCCGGACATTGTCTTCTCCGCCGGTTATGCCCAGAAGCATAGAGCCGTAAGCTTTTTCGCCTATACTTTTTGTCGAGGCATAGGCTATGCTTGCCTCGATTCCCTCCTCGACAGCCATTCTTGCTATAAGAGGAGTACCGGTCGCGTGCGCGCCGTTGAAAACAACTCGGATAAAACGCTCGTCAGAGCTGTTGACAACAACAGCAGAGCCCTCTCCCTCGGGAAATACCAGGCGCCTTGCGGCTGCCGATTTGGGATGTGCAAACACCTCTCCCACTTCTCCCGACTCGACTATCCGACCGTCGTCCAGTATCGCAACATGTTTGCATACACTTTCAACAACGCTCATCTGATGCGTTATAATAATTACCGTAATCCCCAATTTCCTGTTTATATCGCCTATCAGCTCAAGCACCGAATGCGTTGTTGTCGGATCCAGCGCACTTGTAGCCTCATCGCAAAGCAGCACCTTGGGATTTGTAGCAAGAGCTCTGGCTATCGCTATACGCTGCTGCTGTCCGCCCGAAAGCTGAGCAGGGTATGCCTTTGCCTTGTCAGAAAGCCCAACTATATCCAGCAGTTCATAAGCACGTGCGCGTGCGTCTGCACGTTTTATGCCATCAAGTTCGAGCGGGAAACAGATATTGCTCAGGCAATTTCTCTGCATCAGCAGATTGAACCCCTGAAATATCATCGTGATTTTCCGACGCTCGCGGCGAAGCTGTTTCTGAGTGAGCAGTCCCATATCGCACCCGTCTATAATTACACTGCCCGAGTTGGGACGCTCCAGCATATTTATACAGCGCACAAGCGTACTCTTTCCGGCGCCGCTCATGCCTATTATGCCGTAAATATCCCCGTCTTCTATTTTCAAAGACACATTTTTAAGAGCCTCGACTGTACCGTCTGCGGTCGTAAATGTCTTTGTCAGATTTTTTATCTCTATCATATATGTGCTTTATTTTCCTATCGCGTCAAGACTTGTCTGTTTTCCTCCGTATATTCCCAACGGCTCAACATGTATTGTGGATACAGATACGATATGCGTTCCGTTTTCCTCATTGAAATTTTCAAGATACGGATAATGCTGGAAGTAATTGGCGTCAACTTCTCCGCTCTCTACTACATTGTTGGGCTGAACATAGTCGGTGAATTCCTCTATATCAAGAGTTATATTTTTCTGGGCAAGGATCTCCTTGGCGACTGCGAGTATTTCCGCATGCGGTGTCGGACTTGCCGCAACTGTCACAGTGCTTCCTGACAATGCTTCATAATCAACATCTGCCGCAAAACCGTCTGTCGGAGCATCTACAACAGAAACCACTGCTCCGCCGTACTCAGAGGTTATAAAATCTGCTACCTGCCGGCTTTCAAGCGCTGCTACCAGAGCTTTGATTATATCCGAATTCTCATTTCCTTCTTTGACAGCGAGTATATTGCCGTACGCTGATGAAGAGCCCTCAAGATCAAGTGCGTCATTCATGGGATCTAAGTCTGCAGAAATCGCATAATTTGAATTTATTATCGCGTAATCCACATCAGGCAGCACATTGGGAAGCTGGGCCGCCTCGACCTCATTGAACTTTATATTATACGGATTCTCCTCGATATCTAGAATCGTAGCCGTGATACCGGCGCCATCCTTAAGCGTTATATACCCCAGGTCCTCAAGCAAAAGCAGGGCACGCGCTTCATTGGTGGTGTCATTGGGTATAGCGATGGTTATGTTCTTTGAGCTGCAGGAAGAGAGTGCAAGTACACTTGTGAATACCAAAACAACGGATAGTATAATGGATATTGCTTTTTTCATAACTATTTTCTCCTTAAAATATAATTTTTAAAAAATACCAACATTCACATTCGTCTTTTTAACAACCGCGATTCACATTCGTCCGAATCTGAAATTTGCCCGTACGAGCATTTCAAAATAATTGACACCTTTTCTCATAATATTACCTACCGTTCAAGTATGTTGAACGAATTATATCACCCCTGAAAGGTTTTGTCAACAGCAATTACAAAAATAACCCGCAGCGCCGTGCCGCGGGTTATTATATTATTTAATTACAAGATTCAAAAGCTTACCTTTGACATATATCGATTTTACTATCTGTTTGCCTTCAAGCAGAGCGCTTATCCGCTCATCTTTTCTTGCATACTCAAGTACAAAAGACTCATCAGCGTCAACAGGGACATTAAGCTTTCCTCTGACCTTTCCCATTATCTGGACCGCTATTTCGACCTGGTCAAGTTTAGTCTTGCTCTCATCAAAGGCAGGCCACGGCGCATACGTCATATCCGATTCAAAGCCTGCCAGCTGCCACATTTCCTCACAGATGTGCGGAGCAAACGGGCAGAGCAGCGTCAAAAACGTCCTGAGCTCAGCTCTATTGATTGAATTTTTGTCATAGATTTCATTTATCAGCGTCATCATAGAAGCAAGAGCCGTATTGAATTTAAGAGAATCTATATCTTCGGTGACCTTTTTTATCGTGATATGGAACGACCGCTCAAGTTCTTTTGAATACTGCTGTCCGTCGCTGAGGATATCCATAAGCGACATCACGCGTTCAAGAAAGCGTTTGCAGCCCTTGATGCTGGATGTATTCCAAGGCGCGCTCTTTTCAAAGTCGCCTATAAACATCTCATACAGACGCATAGTATCTGCGCCGTACTGTTCTATGATATCATCGGGATTTACGACATTGCCGCGGGATTTACTCATTTTTTCGCCGTTCTCTCCCAGTATCATACCGTGAGAGGTGCGTTTAGCATACGGCTCCTTTGTAGGAACAACGCCGATATCATACAAAAACTTATGCCAGAATCTTGAATACAGCAGATGCAGCGTGGTATGCTCCATACCGCCGTTATACCAATCCACAGGGCTCCAGTATTCAAGCGCCTCTTTTGATGCGAGTTCCTTATCGTTATGAGGATCCATATACCTGAGAAAATACCATGACGAGCCTGCCCACTGCGGCATCGTATCAGTTTCGCGTTTGGCGGGACCGCCGCATTTGGGACACACAGTATTTACAAAGCTGTCCATCGCCGCTAGCGGACTCTCGCCGTTATCGGTCGGCTCATAGCTCTCAACCTCTGGAAGCATAAGCGGAAGCTCGCTTTCGGGCAGCGGAACGTATCCGCATTTTTCACAGTACACTATCGGTATAGGCTCGCCCCAGTAACGCTGACGCGAAAATACCCAGTCCCGCAGCTTGAAATTGACCTTGGGTTCGCCGCAGCCTTTCTCTTCGAGATATTTTACGATCTCTTTTTTCGCATCCTGGACGGTAAGACCGTTCAAAAATCCGCTGTTGACCATAATCCCGGTCTCGACATCTGTGTACGCCTGCTGCTGTACGTCTCCTCCGGCTACAACCTCTATAATAGGAAGATCGAACTTCTTTGCAAATTCCCAGTCTCGTGTATCATGCGCCGGGACCGCCATTATGGCGCCCGTACCGTATGACATCAAAACATAATCTGATATGTATATAGGTATCTGCTTGCCGTTTACGGGATTTATACCGTCTATGCCGTCTATTCTCACGCCGGTCTTTTCTTTTGCAAGCTCGGTTCTTTCAAAATCGCTTTTGGCTGCGGCGGTCTTTCTGTAGTCCAGTACCTGATCGATATTTTTTATATAACTTTTATAAGTATCTA
>CALXGU010000096.1 GCA_944387905.1 uncultured Clostridia bacterium | reverse complement strand
CATATATGTCGCACCGAAAAGCGTGTCGGGACGGGTGGTGTATACCTCAAGCTGACTGCCGGCTGTCGTTTCAAATCTGACAGTGGCGCCGGTAGACCTGCCGATCCAGTTCTTCTGCTGGACTTTGACACGGTCGATAAAATCAAGCTCGTCAAGATCGTCTATAAGACGCTGGGCATACTCTGTTATTTTAAGCATCCACTGGCTTTTCACTTTATGTATGACATCGCTGCCGCAGCGCTCACACTTGCCGTTTACCACCTCTTCGTTTGCAAGTACAACCTTGCAGGATGTACACCAGTTGACATTCATTTCCTTTTTATACGCTAGACCGTGCTTGAACAGCTGCAGAAATATCCACTGCGTCCATTTATAATAAGACGGATCTGTTGTGTTTATCTCCCTCGACCAGTCAAACGACAGGCCCAGAGCCTTGAGCTGAGATTTAAAGCGCTTTATATTATTTTCGGTAACTGTTTTGGGGTGTATTTTATTCTTTATGGCAAAGTTTTCAGTAGGCAGTCCGAAAGCATCCCAGCCCATCGGATATAATACGTTATAACCCTGCATACGCTTTGCCCTGGCAACAATATCGAGAGCGGTATAAGATCTGGGATGTCCGACATGCAGACCCTGACCTGACGGATACGGGAATTCTACAAGCGCATAAAATTTAGGCTTTGTCTTATCTATTTCCACCTTGAAGGACTCGTTTTCGTCCCAGTACTTCTGCCATTTGTTTTCTACCTGTTTAAAATCATATCTCATCGGTATTCTCTCCCTCGATTTTCACATATTCCGACACCGGGATCTCCGTCGCGTCCGCCCACAGGCGCTCAAGTTTGTAATATTCTCTGGCATCTTTATAGAACACATGTATTATAACACTGCCGTAATCCAGAAGCACCCACGTCGAATTGCCGTAGCCCTCTGTGTGCAGCGGCTCTATTTCCTGTTTTGACAGCTCGTATTCGACCTCGCCTGCCAGCGCTTTCACCTGGGTATTGGACATACCGGTACAGATGATGAAATAATCCGCCATCACCGTTATATCCTCCACTTTTAGAATTTGTATATCTCTGCCCTTTTTCTTAAAGATCGTATTTACGGCAGTATCCAAAATCCGTTCAGTCTGAGTCATTGTATATTCCTTTCTCAAATAATCGCGCGCCTGCAATGTCTGCTCGTTCATATTGAGTCCGCGCTGTTTTATATAATCTATCAGTCTGTCAAAAGACATTAGAAGAGCCTTGTCCAGATCTGACTTGGCTGTGCTTCGCATCGCCTCTGCCTGAGGATAAGTCCGGCGCGGCTCTATCGAATCGGCAAGACAGATAAGTTTTTCCAGTCTGCTCATACCCGCTCTGCCCGTCGTGTGGTAACGCACGGCGTTGATAATATCCGCATCGTCTATACCAAACTGATTGCGCGCAAAATGCGCACCGCTTATCTGATGATATATCTTAGGCGTAGCAAGCTCGCTTTCCGTCAGCTCTATACTGTTTTTCTTAAAATAATCAAGCTGCTGACTGTCCGTCATATATTTTGTGCAGTCATGCGCAAGCCCAGCGATATACGCCTTATACGGATCAATACCGTGAACAGATGCAAGCTGCATGGCATAATCCGCGACGCTTTTTACATGTGCATATCTGTCACCGCTCAGGTGGTCTTTGTTGTGCTGATCTATCATCTTTACCAGCGGCGAACGCAGCTGAGTAGATGACAACTCCACAATATCCATATCATATATTATGATACTGCAATTATATTTTTTTTCAAGATATTTTTTATATTCATGTATTTTTTCAATATCTGTTTTTATCCTTGCCGCGCTTATTATTATTGCTCGGCGTAGTATCTCCTCATAATCGCGCCATCTCTCAATAGACAGCAGCATATCGCTTCCCACAAGCAGGTACAGCTGCTGATCGGGATACTCTTTGTTCAGTATACGCAGAGTTTCTACGGTATAGCTTTTGCCCTCGCGTCTGTTTTCTATATCCGAAACTGTCACGTTTTCCATATCCGAGAACATCTTTCGGACAAGTTCAAAACGGCGTTTGAAATCATCGTCGCCGGCACTGCGCTCCTTATGCGGCGGGATTTTTGCGGGTATAACAATCGCCCTGTCGTATCCGTGACTCATGACACACTCAAGCAGGTGTCTGTGTCCCTGATGCGGAGGATCAAAAGTGCCTCCGAAAACAACAGTCTTTTTCATAGTCCCAGCAGATTATCGTCAGACCTGCGATAAAGCACAGCTTTGCTTCCTATCACCGTTACTACCTGCGCGCCGATCTTTGCCGCAACGGTCTCCGCGGCCTCTTTTACATCTGTAAGCGCGCTTTCAAGTACCTTGAACTTTACTATCTCACGCGCCGAAACTGCTGTATCGACTGCCTTAACAAAGCTTTCGGTAATACCCTCCTTGCCAAGTTGCAGTATAGTATCCTCCTTTGAGGCGACACCTCTCAGGTATGCTCTTTGTTTACTTGTCAGACTCATAATATCTCCTTGATTTTTTCAGAAAATTTCTCAAGCGCTTTTGCGCGGTGAGACAGTTCGTCTTTTTCTGATGCACTCATCTGGCCGAAAGTCTTTGTACAGCCGCTGGGTATAAATGCAGGATCGTATCCAAAACCACCGTCACCCATTGGGCTGTCTGCAAGCCTGCCCTCTGCGGTTCCCGTTACGGTAAAGCTTTCACTGTCCGACATGACGCATGCTATCGCGCATTCAAAACGTGCAGTACGCGGGGTCTTGCCGCGCATGTTTTTCAGCAGCAGCTCAAGTCTGGAGCTGTCGTCAGGCATATCGCCGTAACGTGCCGAGTATATCCCCGGAGCTCCGTCCAGCGCGTCAACACAAAGACCGCTGTCGTCAGCAACCGCAGGGATTTTTGCTATATCGTAAAACGCTTTTGCCTTTATCAGTGCGTTTTGTTCAAAGCTGTCTCCGTTTTCTTCAGGCAGACAGATTATTCCCAGCTCTTTCGGCGTAACAAGCGACAGACCGAGTTTCGAGAAAATCCGTCTGAATTCTTCTGCCTTATGAGCGTTGTTTGTCGCAATCAGAAATGTATTTTCCTTATTGTCTAAAAGCGCCAGGGACTGAGCCGCAAACAGAGACTGCATTCCGCTCTGCGCAAGATCAAGCAGAAGTTCCGTCTCCCTGCGGGTAAGCTCCCTTCCCTCTGCAGTTCCCTGT
The DNA here is from genome assembly GCA_944387905.1 of uncultured Clostridia bacterium. Lineage (GTDB taxonomy): Bacteria > Bacillota > Clostridia > Oscillospirales > QAKW01 > RGIG9041. The sequence continues at coordinate 2,919 of CALXGU010000096.1, read as the reverse complement.
ATCTCCACAAAACCGCCGTTTGATGTCATGATGACATTCATATCCGTCTGCGCGCTGCTGTCCTCTTTATAACACAGATCGCACAGTATATCGTCACCTACGATTCCCACAGACAACGCAGCCACCTGCTTTGTTATCGGATTTTCTTTCAGCACACCATCAGCCATAAGCTTTTTGACAGCAAGCGCCAAAGCAACAAACCCGCCAGTTATGGACGCGCAGCGTGTGCCGCCGTCCGCCTGTATCACATCGCAGTCAACAACTATACTGCGCTCTCCCAGCTTTTCAAGGTCGACAGCGCCGCGAAGAGCACGCGCAATAAGACGCTGGATCTCGGTGCTGCGCGGCGACAGCTTCAGCCTGGAAATATCACGCTGATTTCTTGTGGACGTTGCTCTCGGCAGCATTGAATATTCGGCCGTCACCCAGCCTCTGCCGGTTCCCAGCACATGCGGCGGGACTCTGTCCTCCACACTCGCGTTGCATAAAACCACGGTATTGCCCTGACGGTACAATACACTTCCCTCGGCATACATCGTATAATCTGTTTTTATTTCTATTTTACGTACATCACTGTTGTTTCTTCCGTCTGTCCGCATATCATACCTCCGCATCAGTCAAACAGCGCGTCGGCAAACTCACTTGCCGAAAATTCCTGCATATCGTCCATCTGTTCGCCCACACCGATAAATTTTATCGGCAGACCGTATTCACACATAAGGGCTATCGCCATTCCGCCCTTTGCCGTACCGTCCAGCTTAGTAAGCACCGCGCCGGTAAGCTCGGCGGCCTTATTGAACTCACGCGCCTGGTTTAAAGCGTTCTGGCCTGTCGTGGCATCAAGCACAAGCAAGGACTCTATATCGCAATCCTGCATCTGTGACGAGATCACCTTATATATCTTTTTGAGCTCATTCATCAAATTGACTTTATTATGCAGACGGCCAGCCGTATCGCATATTATTATATCCGCCTTGCGCGCCTTGGCCGCGTTTATTGTGTCAAATACCACTGCAGCCGGGTCGGCTCCGTGAGCGGATCTGATTATATCTGCTCCGACTCTGCCGGCCCATGTCTCCAGCTGCTCTCCGGCTGCGGCTCGGAAAGTATCGGCCGCGCCGAAAATGACCTTTTTGCCGCGGCTTATATACAAATGAGCAAGTTTTGCGGCCGTGGTGGTCTTGCCAACGCCGTTTACACCGATCAGCAGAATTATACTCGGTTTGGTATTGAGCTTGACCCCGCTCTGGCAGCTTTCAAGCATCTCACTTATTACCGACCTGAGCTCATCACGCACCTGCGCAGGATCCTTTATTTTCTTGTCTTTGACGTTTTGCCTGACTCTGCCGATTATCTTCAGGGACGTCTCGACTCCCACATCCGCCATAATAAGAGCTTCTTCAAGCTCATCGTACAGATCGTCGCTTATAACCCCAAACGCCGACAAGACATTATCAAGCGTTCCGCCCAAAGCGGTTTTGGTTTTGGATAAACCTTTTTTTATCTTTTCGAAAAATCCCATCAGATCTTTAGCTGCCTTTCTATCTCGTTTACATCAATAGTCAATAATTTTGATATACCCTTTTCCTGCATGGTCACTCCGTACAGCACATCTGCAGATTCCATCGTGCCGCGGCGGTGAGTTATAACGATAAACTGCGTTTTATCGCAGAAATCGCGCAGTTTATATGCAAATTTATTTACATTGACATCATCCAGCGCCGCCTCTATCTCGTCCATTATACAAAACGGCGTAGGACGTATACGTAGTATCGCAAAATACAAAGCGATCGCGGTGAACGCCTGCTCTCCGCCGGACAGCGATACGATATTCTTTATTATTTTTCCGGGAGGCGCCACGCGTATATCTATGCCGCAGCCCAGAACATCATCCGCATCCAGAAGTATAAGCTCTGCCTTTCCGCCGCCGAACATTTCAGAAAACGTTCGGGAAAACTCATTGTTCAGCTTTATAAAGTTTTCAGTAAATATCTGAGTCATCTGACTGAGCAGTTCACGGATTATTTTCTGGAGCTGTGCCTTTGAATCTTTCAGATCTGTCATCTGCCCGTCAAGAAAATCAAAGCGCTCTTTTACCTTGTCATATTCTTCGATAGCTTCAATATTGACATTCCCCAATGCGCGTATTGAGTTTTTCAGCTCAGTTACACGCCTGCGGGCTTCTCCCTCGTTTTCCAGAGGCTTTGCAAGCTCATTCGCTTCAGTCACCGTAAGCTCATACTCTGACAGCCGGTCTATTATCCTGCCGTTTTGCTCTGATATTCCCGCTATACGGTTTTCCAGGCGGGTGACCTCCTGAAGCAGTCTTTCCTTTATCGCAAGACTGTCTTTCTGTCTCTGCCGAAAACTCGTCTGTTCCGTCTCGGATGAATTCCGCCTATCCAAAAGACGCTCGATATCCGTGTTGGCATCAGACTGCATTTTTTCCAGATCGGCTCTGTCCTGGTTAAGACGGTCTATCTCGCCTTGGTTCTTTTCAATATTCTGACGCGCAGTCTCCAGCTGCAATTCCCTGTCACGGTTTTGACTTCCGTATGACTGAAGCTGGCTCTCAAGCTGCTCTATAACTTGTCTTTCCGTCTCTATATCCTTAAAGATCCCCATTTTTTGCATGTCATTTGCCAAAATATCCGCATTGAGCTTTTCAACTTTTTGGTTTTCCGCCTCTGTCTTACCGGAAAGCGAGCCAAGAGTACTGTCTATTTCACCGATCCCGGCTTCAAGCTTTGACATCTGCTGATCAAGCAGATTTAAATTATCATCGTCTGATCCGATTGCATCATTTACTGACACAAGTTCTTTTTCGCAGCCGCAAATAAGCTCATTATATGAGTCAATGACAAGTTTTTTACTGTCACGCAGATCATTTATTCGGTTGAGTTCCTCGTCGAGCACGCG
>CALXGU010000095.1 GCA_944387905.1 uncultured Clostridia bacterium | reverse complement strand
GAGGTAATTTGCGAAGTGGTTTTTTCAGCCGCAGTATTAAATAACCTGCAATAAAGCCGGCTGCGAAAGCACCAAGAAAACCACTGCCGCCCTCTTTTGCCAAATATCCGCCTACAAAACCGGCAAACAGCGCGCCGAGAAATCCCGACGGTATATCTCCGCCGACGTTTGTGAAAGTGGCACCGGTAGTTGCAAGATAACCTCCCACAAAACCTACAAGAAGTCCGGGACGATCGGCAATGGATTTACCGATATACCCTGCCAGTATCGGGATCATAAAGTTAAATGCAACATTACCTATAGTTTTGAAAAACGCTGCCGGCGCCGTATTGGTACCGAATCCCGAATCCTGCGGTGCGCCTAAAATTGTATCTATCAAAAACGCCAGGGCTATAAAAATACCTCCGCCTACGACAAACGGCAACATATTAGATACACCGTTCATCAGGTGCTTATATATTTTTCTGCCGAAGCTGTCATCCGCATCTGATGATGAAGCCTGTCTGGTGCCTGTATAATGATAGACAGGCGTTTGATCGGACAGCGCGCGTTTTATAAGTTCCTGCGGCTTTTTGATTCCGTCTGAAACCTTCACGCTTATCAGCTTTTTACCGTCAAATCTTTCTGTTTCTACGCTCTTGTCCGCCGCTATTATTATTGCATCGGCGTTTGCTATTTCTTCTGCTGTTAGTACATTTTTCGCGCCGCCTGAACCGTTTGTTTCCGCTTTAAGAGGGATCCCCAACTCTTTTCCGGCTTTTTCCAATGCTTCAGCCGCCATATATGTGTGCGCGATACCTGTAGGACACGCAGTAACTGCAAGCACTCTGTATCCAGTTTTCAAAACAGCTTCGGCAGGCTTTTCATCAGGATATTTTGCCTTTTCCGCACGGTCTATTGCTTCGATAAACTGTTTTTTGTCCGTTGCTGAAATAAGCTGTGCTCTGAAATTTTCATCCATCAGAAGCACCATCAGTCGTGATAGGACCTCTAAATGAAAGTCCCCGTCATCGGGTGCGGCAATCATAAACAATATATTTGAAGCTTTACCGTCAAGTGCCTGATAATCCACGCCCGAGGGTACGGTAACCGCTGCAAGACCGGGTTTCTTTACAGCCTTTGATTTTGCGTGCGGGATCGCAACACCGTCACCGATAGCAGTTGTTCCCTGAGCTTCGCGCGCAAGAATATCTTCACGATATTTATCCTTGTCGCTTAGGTTGCCGGCCTTTTCATGAAGACCGATCAGCGTTTCAATTGCCTCAGATTTTGAACTGAGTTCCAATCCGAGTGAAATGCTATCAAGATTAAGTAAATCTGAAATTTTCATTGCCGTTACTCCTTATTTATTTTTTAAAATATTTTCTAAAATTGATTTTATTGTTGCAGAATCGCCAAGACCTTCGCTGAACGCCGTAGCGCTTCCTGCTGCAGTGCCCAGTTTCAAAGCATACTCAAAATCATGTCTTTTTTCATACCCCGCTATAAAACCTGCCACCATTGAATCTCCAGCTCCGACTGTATTAATCACTTTGCCTTTGAAAGCGGGCATAAAGTGACGGCTGCCGGATTCATCAAGCAGTACCGCTCCGTCCGCTCCCATAGAAACCAATACATTGCGCGCGCCTTTCTCCTGCAGTTTCAGCGCGTACTTTGCTGCGTCATCAACGCTGCTTATTCTGACCGAAAATATCTCTGAGAGCTCATCTGTATTAGGCTTGATCAAAAACGGACGGTATTTCAGCGCATTGACAAGCAGCTGTCCCGCTGCATCTACCACAAAATTTATTTTTTTATCGCTAAATGATGCCATTATTTTTTCATAGGTATCTTTCGGCAGTGTTCCCGGAATGCTTCCGGCCAGCACCAACATGTCTCCGTCTTGCAAATTTTCCAATTTTTTAAATAATGCCGCAAAATCTTTATCTTCTATCTGCGGCCCGTTGCCGTTTATATCGGTCTCCTCTCGTGAGCGTATTTTTATATTTATACGTGTAAAGCCTTTTTCCAGATATACAAAATCATTTTTTATCCCTTTCCGGGTCAATCCGTTCTCTATCTCTTTTCCTGTAAAACCCGAAAGAAATCCCATTGCTACTGACTGTACTTCAAGTTCATGCAAAACAGCCGATACATTTATTCCCTTTCCGCCGAAAAATACATTCTCATCAGTACTTCTTAAAATACTGCCGATATTAAGCTTTTCAACATGTATTACATAATCAACTGCGGGATTGAGCGTTAATGTATATATCATTTGCAAATCTCCTTTATTATTGTATATGTAAGATAATTATCATCTTTTACATAATCCGTTATTATACATGCTCTGGATATCTGAGCAAAGCTTACCGCCGCAACTCTGTCAAACTTACTGTGATCTGCAAGAACATACGAAACATATCCTCTTTCGACAGCTACTCGTTTTACACTTGCCTCGTCAATATTATGTGTCGTAAAGCCGCGCTGTACCGATATACCGTTTGTACCCAAAAAACATTTTGTGAAATTATAGCTTTTGAGCATTTCTATACAGGAATCGCCTACGATTGCCTCTGTTGTATGTTTGACTTCTCCTCCGGCAAGATATACCTTAAATCCGCGGGCAGCAAGCAGTCGCGCATGATTGAATCCGTTCGTAACAAAAGTGGCGGTTTTTTCATTTATATATTCTATCATTTTTTCAGTAGTAGTTCCGGCATCCAGGAATATAAAATCATTTTTCTTTATTGTCTTTGCGGCATACTGCGCTATCTGTTCTTTTTCTTTTGCAAAAAGTTTTTCCTTTTCTGTTATATCAGGCTCGTTCAAAACCATAGTTCCATCGAGTTTTATCGCGCCGCCGTGGACTTTTTTCAAACGTCCGTTATGATCCAGCGCAGCAAGATCTCTGCGTATTGTAGATTCAGACGTATTTAGCATATCCACCAGTTCCAACACTGTAACCGTTCCTTTTTCCTCTAATGCGGATAAAATCTGTGAATGTCGTTCTTCTGTCAGCATTTTTTCTCCTTCACATCTGAATTAATTTGACTGTTTTTTGTATTTGTCTATATGTTACCATGTTTTTCAGTCAATGTCAAGCATTTTCTTTCAAAATCTTTCAAAATATTTTATTTTCATTTATTGTATTAAGAATTATTTTCAAAAACAGTCAAAATCAGTCAGTGGTCGGTGCGTTATTACACTTATTGTCGCACAGCATGTTTACTATTAGGTCATATATACGATTTTATACATTTCCATTTAATATTTTTATTATTAAACCAAAAATTCACTTATCCTACAGCACATAAATTTATATTTAAAATATATGATTCGATCAATATGTAATCGTCGACAACAAAAAAACTCCGTATCCAAACGGATACGGAGTTTTAGTATATTTAATATTTAGTTGATAGAAAACGTCTTGAGCTCACCTGTCCAGTTTGCTACTGTCTTAAGCTCTTCTTCTTCAGGCCAGCCTACGCTCAATTTAGAACTGTAGCCTTCCGTATCTTCAAGATCTTCAAAAGTATTTCCGCCGACTGTGATTGTAGAACCGTCTACATAGTAAATACCTACCACACTGTCTTTTATTTTATTGCAGTTCTTGAATGTATTGTTTGTAATTGTTATGTTTGCAATTACATTATCTGACATATCAGGCTCGATATGGATAAATCTTATTGCCTCATCAGCGGTATTTCCGTACATTGCTGACGGCGCGCCCTGTACATTTGCGGCTGAAAATGTACAATTATTTATCACAAGGTTCTTAAAGTTTCCGGATGTTATCTGAATAGCTTCCCACTGAGGATCCTCAAAAGTGACGCCTTCAAATATAATGTTTTCACTTCCGTCGTGTGCATAAACAAGAGTTGCATTTTTATTGTCGTTTGTAGGAGATTTTAGAGTTATATCTTTGAATGTTACGTCAGCCTGTACTGTAATGGGCTTATTTGATACAACACCGTTACCCATACCGTCAATAGTAATATTATTATTGATCGTTATATTATCATTAAGTACAATATTATTTGTAAGAGCTATTGTATCTCCGTCATTAGCCTGACCTATCGCTGCAATGAGATCACTCTCGTCTGACACCGGATATGTTGCATCTTTATCGTACTGATTATTATTGAATCCGTCAGATTCCACAGTATCCTGTGTTGCTATCAAGGATACGTCTAAAGCAAAGCTTTTATCTTTGAATTCATTTCCGGCTTCTTCATTCATTCCGTAAACAAAGATGAAACTGCTTCTGCCGCCGTTTGCCGCAAGCTTAAGTTCCAGATTTTGTGCGATCGTATTTATTTCGCTCATCGGACGTTTTGCAAATGTTCCGACTACTGATCCGGTATCCATATCTACCATTACAAAGTCAAACCAAAGTGCATTGATAAGTTCGCTGTTCGTGACATTAAAGTCCAGTTTGATTTTCGCTGCCAAACTGCCTGTATTTTTCACATCCAACAGCTTAGCGCTCGAAATTCCAGGCTCCCACAGGGTATCTTTAATAATCGGGTTTTTATCTGCCTTAAGATCCTGTCCCACTGCCTCAAATGTCATGGGATTGCCGGAATTTACGCCAGCAATAGTAAAGCTCTGTCCGCCTGTTCCCAGATCATAAGCAGTAGCAGTTATGGCAAGATTTCCTGATTTGATCGTGTTGCCGGTATTAACTACACTGTCCGTAAACCATGCAAATGTTGCACCTACGAACATTACACAACACATCAAAAGTGCAACTGCACTTACCATGATCGATTTGCGATTAGTTTTCATGTTCATTCCTCCGTTTAATTATTATTTATATTATAAATCTATGGATTAACTTTTGTATTGTTCAGACTCAGCTTCGAATTGTCCGAATCACTCAAATCTAGACCGTTTAAATTTAATACAGCATCATTTATAACTATATTATTATTTATATAAAACAGAGCTATATCACCGTTATCGGGTACAGCAGTATAAGTACCACCGTTTATTGTTACATTATCAATATCCGTAAAGTTGAGTGATCCTGTAACTGTGCAATTATTTAAATCGATTGAAAATATGCCGTAAGACATGATCGCGTAAAAATACGGATTATATCCGCCGGACTGAGGGTTATTCACAGTCACATTTTCCAGTATCACTGTCTGTTTACCGGAATTATAATAACTGCCCAATTCAATCGGACTGTAATACCCGTCTGATTCTATAACACCGTTACGAATAATAACTGTATTTGCCTGATCGTTCTGCTGGATCTGTATCATGCCGGTCAATTTATTACCGTCCAAATCTATAGTCATATCCGGATCAATAAGTATTATAGTTTCATTCAATACATCTTCTGTCAGTTTAATGACTGAACCGGGTTTGGCATTTTCAACAGTTTCTCGGAAATCGGCAGCGCCTACAGATATAACATTATTACCATACTCCGCATCTTTATCGTACTGATTATTATTGAATCCGTCAGATTCCACAGTATCCTGTGTTGCTATCAAGGATACGTCTAAAGCAAAGCTTTTATCTTTGAATTCATTTCCGGCTTCTTCATTCATTCCGTAAACAAAGATGAAACTGCTTCTGCCGCCGTTTGCCGCAAGCTTAAGTTCCAGATTTTGTGCGATCGTATTTATTTCGCTCATCGGACGTTTTGCAAATGTTCCGACTACTGATCCGGTATCCATATCTACCATTACAAAGTCAAACCAAAGTGCATTGATAAGTTCGCTGTTCGTGACATTAAAGTCCAGTTTGATTTTCGCTGCCAAACTGCCTGTATTTTTCACATCCAACAGCTTAGCGCTCGAAATTCCAGGCTCCCACAGGGTATCTTTAATAATCGGGTTTTTATCTGCCTTAAGATCCTGTCCCACTGCCTCAAATGTCATGGGATTGCCGGAATTTACGCCAGCAATAGTAAAGCTCTGTCCGCCTGTTCCCAGATCATAAGCAGTAGCAGTTATGGCAAGATTTCCTGATTTGATCGTGTTGCCGGTATTAACTACACTGTCCGTAAACCATGCAAATGTAGTGCTCACAAATATCATGCAGCTAACAAGAAAACTGACAATGCTAAGTACTATAGACTTTCGTACCATCTTCATTTTTAAGTCCTCAGTTTTACACTTCTATAAAAGAAATATAAAAACCCTCTCTCTATTATTGTAACATATTTTTCCTATT
>CALXGU010000094.1 GCA_944387905.1 uncultured Clostridia bacterium | reverse complement strand
GACTGAGGTGAATCCGAATTTTTTGGCAAATACCACAGACTGCTCTATTATGCGGCGTGTACGTGAAGTCATATCCGAAGCGCTCAGATCCGTCTTGCTGCCCGTACCCACAAGCTCGCACAGCCGGGTTCTCACCTTGTCATAGGTTATACCGCGCGACAGCAGTATCCGTGCCGCTACGCATTCGCTTTCTTTTAATATACCGAGCAGCAGGTGCTCAGAGCCGATATATGTGTGTCCCAGTTCGCATGCGATATCCTGTGCGTTCTGCAAAGCGCTGCCAGCTTTTTTAGAAAATTTGTCCATAAACGCTCCGTTTCCGCCGTTTTACGGCATTGATGTTTTATATATTATATTGTTGACAGTATTTTTTGCGTCTATCAATATTATATTTCAAATATCGGTAAAATATTAGACCGGACAAAATGAAAACTCAAATTTGCATCGGCGTGAAAACAAAAAGACACCGCAAAAGCGGTGTCTTGAAGTTTATGCTTTTAAAGACTGAGAAGATTTATAAACAGTCCGCCCTGCACGGAACGGTTCTGAAAACCGCGCATATACGGACAGGAGGTAAAATACCAGTCGGTAAACGGGACTCTGTCGCGCGTAGCTTCGAGCATATCGTACATGCGGTCCACAACGGCGTTAAGATACTCTTTGTTGTCGGTGAGTACAGTCGTCCACATCTGCCAGTCGCTTTTAGTGTAGTCTGAGCGGCTGTCAAGAGGGATCCCGAACCTGTTTGCGTGTCTCAGATAGAACTCGACCTCTTTATCGGCAATGCTTTTGTCAAATACATCAAGAGAGAGCAGTCTGTCCCAGACCATGTTGTATTTGAGCGACCATGAGCTTTCGTTTCCGTCAAAAGCCAGCTTATAGTGATCGCCGGCATCTGCGCTGCGCTGCCATTGCTCTGCAAACTGCTGCGCCGTATCCCGGTATAGTTTTGATTTTTTCGCATGACCCAGCTTTTTAGTCACAGCAGACCATGCGGCGATTGCCTCTATCGCCTTTACGGACAAATTGCAGTTGTGCGCGAGATGCCCGGCAAAGTCGTCGGTACACAGCTGGTTTTCCGGATCGAATCCGCATTTTATAATATAGTTTGCCCAGCTGTCAAGTATGTCAAAGTTCTTTTCGGCGTAGCTGTAATCTTTTTTTGCCGCGCAGAGCGCCGCGACGCACAGCAGCATGTTGCCGCACTCCTCGATAGGCATCTGATATGTCTTTTCAAACTCTTCCAGCGTCACGCCTTTTTCATGCATTTTCTTTTCAAAAAAGCGTTTTAAGTATTTGTCGCCTATGCCGTATACCTGCATATTGGCAAGCGGATACTGACCGACATCATGCGGAGCAAACTCGTATTTCCACAAACCCAGACTGCACATTTTGAAAATCGGGTTGAGCATGCCCTCTATAAGCGTCGGATTGTAAATGAGAAACAGCGGTATCGACGGATATGTCACGTCTACTGTGCCGATACAGCCGTTTGAGTAGTTTTCCTTAGACAAAAACTGTATCTGACCGTCATGCCATGTCAGTTTGTGCGCGGCTATGGCCTGTCTGTATGCCAGAGATACTATCTGCTCATATTTATCGCTTATCCTGCGCGCTTTTTCCATGAGCTCGATTTCAAATTTTCTTACCCTTGCAGTGACAGCTTCATATTCTTTGACCGCAAGCTTTGCCGCCTGTCTGAAAGTCATGCCGCCGCGTCTCCAGTATGCATCGATATTCTCGCCGAAGTACTGTATCGACTTTATGTCGTCATAGCCTATACAGATAAAATCCGAGACATCTTTTGCAGCTTCATAATGTTTTTGACAGCAGAGTGCAGGTCGGCCGTCTGCGGGCTTTGTTATTTTCGGGTATTTGACGGTACTGAAGCCTTTATCATACGCGTCGCAGAACTTGGCTGCCTTGTTGTCGACGTCCATAAAAAATGTATCAAATCCGTCGGCGATAAGATGCAGCGTACCCCATTCTATGCAGTGGTCGTCTCCAGAGCGTTTGAGCATATTATCGGTACCGCTGCAGGCGCAAACCGAAAAATCCGTTTTATCCAGAACTACCGTCTGATCCGGGGAATTCACGCACAGCTGACAGCTCACGTCGATATACATTTCTATATCGTGCTTTTTGCCGTCTTTTGACCTGACGGTATATGATATGTATGAAATCGGGCGGGACATCAGGTCAAGATCGTCTAAAAGCAGAGGCGTCATAAAATCGACACTCAGCATGATCTGCTCATTTTCGAATACATACTTTGTAGTCATAGGCAGTATCTCGACCGACGTCTGTTCTATTATCTGAGGCTCTGTGCGGTAGCGGGTACTGTCGGGATTGAGTTTTCCCATAAACTTGAGGTGTTTTCCGTCCACTGTGACAATTCCGGTCAGAAAATGCTGTCTGCCGGTCCAGTGCCTGGGGGTATCGTCATAAAGTCTGTCTGCAAAAGACCATACATTAAAAAACGGATCGACCGTTATAAGCGGAACTGCAGGTGCCCTGAAATTTTTCATTTTTATTATCTCCTGATTGTTTTTTTATATTATATAATATAAATTTACGTTATATAATCTGTATTTTTGCCTTAAAAGTATAAAAAACACGCAAATATATTTTTTTTGACGCACCGCGGCCAAATATGATATAATTTTATCAAATAAAAACAAGGGGAATGTATGAGAGAGATATATATATTGAATCCTGCCGCGGGACAGGGCGGAGCAATGAAGTACAGCGGCAGGGAAAACGCGTATATCACAAAGGGGATCAATGACGCGTATGAGTATGTCAGAAGCTGTCTTGAAACTGCCGACACAGATATAAAATTTGTTGTATGCGGCGGAGACGGGACGGTAAACGAGGTGGTGCACGCGGTCATTGACTCAGGCAGTGACAGGGCATATGTCTGTCCGGTGCCGACCGGTACGGGCAATGACCTTATCCGCACGGTAAACGAGGAAAAGTCCGAATGTATAGAAGCCGATGTTATCACCGCAGTACCGTACATAGCGGTCAACGCGATAAATACAGGTTTTGATCTTGACGTGGTGCAGAGAGCGGATCGGTACAAGAAAAAACGGTTTATTTCGGGCAGTCTGGCATATATCCTGGGTGTAGCGGCGACTCTTTTTAATCATTACGGCACAAAGATGCATATCGAATACACCGATAAAGACGGAAAGACCGGTCATTTTGACGGTGAGTGCCTGTTGGCTGTGGCGGGCAACGGCAGATACTACGGCGGAGGATTCAAGCCGTCACCTGCAGCCAGTATAACAGACGGGCTTATAGATCTTATGATAGTCAAAAAGGTGTCTCGCCTGAAATTCATAGCGCTTGTCGGCAAGTACAAAAAAGGAAAGCACATTGACATTTTTGCAGCGAGTCCGCTGAAAAAATTTGAGGATATCCTGATTTTCAAAAAATGCAGAAGCGTCATCTTAAGCGGCATAAATAAGATCTGCTGCGACGGAGAAATACTGCCGGCTGAGCATGTGCGGATCGGAGTAAAAGAGCGGGCTGTTAAAATAGTGAAAAGCGGGTGCATGGATTAGTATGAGCGCTGAATTTACAAATATGGTTATGATAACCGATCCTGAAACCGGTATGGTAGCGGTTATAGACCGCGTCAAGAGCTGGCGCGGATACGCTTTTCCGGGCGGACACGTAAAACGCCGCGAGGCGTTTTACGATTCAGCTGTGCGTGAGGTCAAGGAGGAGACCGGACTTGACGTGCTGAGTCTTGAGAACTGCGGTGTTATACAGTGGATACACGCCCAAACCGGCGATAGGTATATAGTCATGTGCTACCGTACCGATAATTTTACAGGGACCCTGAAAAGCGAATGCGACGAGGGCAGACTGTACTGGATGAGTCTTGACCGGCTGGAAAATTTACCGTCAGAAAATGATTTCAAAAAATATATTGATATATTCAAAGGCAGATATGCCGAGGCGGTCGGCATATACGACGATACCGGAAATCTTGATTTCAGATATACAGAAAGGAAATGACATGAAAAAAATACTTATTATAAACGGACCAAATCTAAATATGCTGGGGCTGCGCGAGCCTGAGATATACGGCAGCGCGTCGTATGAGGATCTTGTAAACCATGTCAGCATGCATTGCGCCGGAAGGGCGGATGTGCATTTTTTCCAGTCCAATCACGAGGGCGATATTATCGATAAGATCCAGACATCACGCGGTGTGTATGACGGAATAGTGCTCAACGCCGGAGGGTATACACATACGAGCGTGGCTATAGCCGATGCCGTGTCGGCGGTCGATCTGCCGGTTGTTGAGGTGCACATATCGGATATAAAAAAGCGCGAGAGCTTCAGGCACCATTCGTTTTTGACGGATGTGTGCGTGAAAACGATAATGGGCCGCGGATTTGACGGCTATAATATGGCGGTGGATTTTCTGCTCGCCTATGATGCCAAGACGCGCGATTGATCGTTGATTTACAGGTGATTACAGACATTTTTGTATATACAGCTGATTTTACTGGATTATAATGTTGTTTTTTTGTTGACTTTTATATAAAAATAAAATATAATCAATATTGGGACAAAATTATAAAGACGATTATTAAAAATAGTAGCTCTTAAAGGAGGGATAACTATGTCCAAAACCAAAAGGGCAATTTGTTTTGTTCTATCCTCGGTTTTGATGATCACTTTCGTTTTTTCGATTGCTGTTTTTGCCGCAGAGCCTGTTGAGATCAGCACATTTGAACAGCTGCTTTTAGTAAACGAAGTTCCTGACGGCGATTACAAGCTTGTTTCTGATATAGATCTAAGCGAAAAGGTCTTCAGCGGTCCGCTGATCAAAAACTTTTCCGGTACATTTGACGGCAACGGATATGCAATAACAGGGCTGAATGTGCAGTCCGGGAATCAGTCTGCGCTTATCGGAACACTTACGGGTACGGTCACAGGCCTGACCGTTAAGGGCAACATCAGCATAAACAGCGAATCTGAAACTCCGGTCTATGCAGGCGCGGTTGCCGCGATAAACGGCGGATCAGTTATGAAAAGCTATTGCGATGTGACGGTTGATGTCACATCAAGCGGAACAGTATATGCCGGTGCTGTCACAGGTTCAAACGCTTATAATGGCAGTACGGGTAACGTTGAATACTGCACCGCGACGGGCAGTGTAACAGTTGCTGGCGGTAAAGTGATATATGCCGCCGGTATATCCGGTGCTTACGGAAATATGAGATTTTGCGATAACAGGTGTGCTGTGACGGCAGAATCTGAAACTGCAGATATAACATACGCCGCAGGTATCAGCGCTTTTGAGGCAAACTGCGAAAAATGCGTAAACAGCGCAAGTATCATGTCGAGCAGTACATTCCAGGCTTTTGCCGGAGGTATCAGCGCTTTTATCGGTGCGATACAGACTAAAACTATAGCTTTCTGTGAAAACAGCGCGGCAGTCATAGCTGCTGTGGGCGGTTCTTCTTCTGTCGCAGACCCGGATCAGGCCATGGCAGCCGCAGGCGGAATTGTCGGTAATATGGCTAATACCGCGCCTGTTTTGGAGACTGTCGATGAGACTGCCTGCACGTCTGTCGTACATGACGCGGCAAATACGGGCTCTATAACTGCTTACGGTTATAACGGCGCTGCCGCAAATTATGCAGGCGGTATTGCCGGAGTAGTCAACGGACTTGTATATAACAGTTTCAATAATAACGGCGATGAGTTTTCTGCCGATTATTTCGGGCCGGTTTTCGGTGCGGTAAATCCTTCCGGCAAACTCAGAGGTAAAATAAGAAATTCATATTTTGCAGATAATTCTGCAGAATACAATGTAATGAACGGCAATGAAAGTACTGTCGCTCAGACTGTGGCGGTGTCTGCTGAAAACCTCAACGATCCGCTTGTATATGACGGCTTTGACTTTGAAAGCGTATGGGTACTGACTGAAGACGACAGCGCTCCTCATATCGATTTGTCGGGAGTGCATAATTATATATATAATAATGTGGATGCCGATTGTACAAATGATGCGTACACGGAAAGCAAATGTGATCTGTGCGGCATTTATGAAAAGGTTGTGCATGAGGGCACGGCGCTCGGACATGCATGGGACGAGGGTACGGTCACAACAGCGCCTACATGTTCGGCAGAGGGCGTTAAGACATACACATGTCAGAACAATCCTGCGCATACAGAGACCGAGCCTATCGACATCGATCCTGAAGCACACGTATGGGGCGAATATGTATACAACAATGACGCCACAACAGAG